>NZ_JNUP01000031.1 GCF_000758165.1 Spirochaeta lutea
GCCGGGGTGATACCCGCACCCGGGCCGAACACATGGGCCTGAGCCGGGAGCGCTTGGCGGAGATCCTTCAAAGCCTATGGGGCCGGCGGCCGTTTCGGGGTAAGCTATCTCTCTGGACGGAGGAGCTGAAGACCTGGAATATGAAGTGGCGCAATCCCGGGGTGGACTTCGGGACCTACGTGCCGAAGTACATTTCGGCGTGATGAGGCGGGTGTGCTCTGGGGGTTTCTGAGGCACAAAAAAGTTACAGGCTTTTGCGCACTTGGCAAGGATTAGGGCACCGGGTGTTGGCCAGTTCAGTCTATTCGGGGTATCCTGCAGGTATGGATTTCGGAACAGAAATACGGCGCAAGGCTGCGGAATTGGCGGCCAAGGCGGTTGCCCGACGACGGCATATGCATCAAAACCCAGAGCTCAGTTTCCAGGAACAACGGACAAGCGCTTGGATCATGAGCCAGCTTCAGGAGATGGGTATTCCCGCTCAACCCGGGATCGGGGGAAACGGGATACGGGCAGTTATCCACGGAGAGAAACCCGGACCGGTCATCGCTCTTCGGGCTGATTTTGACGCCCTGCCCATTACCGAACTCAATGAAATCCCCTTTAAAAGCTGCAATCCCGGGGTTATGCATGCCTGCGGGCACGATGCCCATACGGCTATCCTGCTGACCGCCGGAGAGATTCTCTGGTCCCTGCGCCGGGACCTAGGCGGTACCGTGGTGTTGATTTTTCAGCCCGGAGAGGAAAAAACCCCCGGCGGAGCCCAGGGGATGATCGCCCAGGGGGTACTGGAGAATCCGGATGTTCAGCGCATTCTCGGTGAGCATATCAACCCCTCCTTGGAGGCTGGTACGGTGGGTTTCCGGCCAGGGCTCATGATGGCCAGTGCCGACGAACTCTACCTCACCGTGAAGGGCCGGGGCGGCCATGCGGCGAGTCCCCACATGGTTGTAGATCCCATCAGTATAGCTAGCCAGATTATTGTGGGTCTTCAGCAGGTGGTCAGCCGGAATGCCAACCCGGAAATTCCCAGCGTTCTCAGTTTCGGCCGGATTTTAGGGGATGGCGCGATGAATGTGATCCCCGATCAGGTGGTTATTGCCGGCACCTTCAGGACCGTAGACGAAACCTGGCGGGCGGATGCCCTGGAGCGGATACAGACCATGGCGGTGCAGACCGCCCGGGCTATGGGAGCGGATTGTGAGGTTCATATCGATCACGGATATCCGGTGGTGCACAATGACGAGGCCCTGACCCGGCGTGCCCGGGCTGCCGCCGAGGAGTACCTCGGTCCGGAACATGTGGTTGATCTGCCCCTGGTCATGTGGGCCGAGGATTTCGCGTATTTTGGCCGGAGGGTTCCGGGATGTTTTTACAATCTGGGAGTAGCCAATACCCAGAAGGGCTGGAACAGCCCCCTTCACAGCCCCACCCTCATGATTGATGAGCGGGCCCTGGAAACCGGTGCGGGGCTCATGGCCTTTCTTGCCGTACAGGAACTGAGGGATGCCCATGAGTCTCAATGAGGATCAATTTGAACGATTCAAGGTCTGGTTTCTCCGAGGCGAGCAGGACCAACAGCGGGTCCGAAGGGCAATTTCAGAGCTGGAGTCCCGGACATCAGCGGAGGTTCTCCCCCTGGTGGTGTATCAGAGCAGCTCCTACCGGTTTGCGTACTGGCGGGCGGTAGTTGCTATCCTGGTCCTAACTCTGCTGTTGAGCATCGTCTTGGTTATCGTGACCCCCCCGGCAGAAACGCTCTTCAATATTGTGGGCCGCATAATCCTGGTGTTGGTTGTAAGCAATCCTATCTTGATTCTCCTGCTCCATGTGTTTCCCACCATACGCTTAATCTTTACGACCCAGGCGGAGCGCAGGGATATCGTCCGGGATTCAGCCATGGCCTGCTTCTACCGGTTCGGGCTTGCCGATACCAGAGATAACTCAGGGGTGCTCCTCTATATTTCCGCCCTGGAGCGGGAGGTTCGCATCCTGGTGGACCAGGGGGTAGCTCAGAAGGTATCCCGGAACCGCTGGGATGCCCTGGCAGAGAGAACCCAAAAACTCCTTAACACCGGCAAGGGCGTCTATACCGTCATTGAAGCCATTGAGTGTATGTCCGCAATCCTGGGTGATAGCCTGCCCCGCAGGCCGGATGATGAGAACGAGCTTCCCGATCTCCTGGTATGCCGCATGCCCCTGGAATGGAACCCCTCCGAGGAGGATCTAGTGGTAAGGGAGCATCTCCGGGGTTTTACCAGTACATAAGATTCACCTAGTGGGCAAAGGGTTGTAACCCTTCTGTAATGCGCAAACGGTTGTAACGATTCACTCCGGCAACACCATCCCTGGGCCGGTTCCCGAACCATGCCGCTGTGTCCGGTTTGTAGTGCGCAAAAGGTTGTAACTTTAGGCCTCCGCGACACTATCCCTGGGTTAGCTTTCGGAACGCGCCGCCATATCTGGTGTAGTTTACAACCTTTTGCGCACTAGGTATCCGGTTAAAGTACCTTGGGGTTCGTTCAAAAGACGGCTGCAATGGGTTCAACCGTCTACTACTAATTACGTTCCGCCCGTAAACTGGCGCGCAGCGGCGCCGGGTATCCCTCGACGGTTCGACTGGGATCCTGGGGGTCCAGAAAGTCCTCCAGACTCTCGAAGGTCATCCAGGGGGTCGATCGCTGTTCCTGGAGGGTGGTAGGAGTAATATCCAGTACTGCCTCCCGTACAAATCCTGCCCGGCGGACCCAATGGAGTAATTCATCCAGGCTGGGAATAAACCACACGTTACGCATCTTGGCATACCGATCCCGGGGAACAAGTATCTGCCCGTATTCCTGGGGGATAATCAGGGTTTCCAATACTAGTTCCCCCTGGGGAGCCAGAGCAGCCTTGAGCTGGAATAAATGATCAAAGGGACTTCGCTGGTGGTATAAAACCCCCATGGAAAATACGGTATCAAAACACTGACTATTGGGGGGCAGCTCCTCCAGGGTCAGGGGGAGAACCCCGACCCGGGGCGGCGGTGATCCCACTAAGCCCCGGCAGAGGTAAAACTGGGCTGTACTGACCAGGAAGGGTTCTACACCCACCCCAAGATCAGCACCCTCCAACAGCATCCGCCACAAATGGTATCCGCTCCCGCAACCAACATCTAGAACCCGGCGACCCGCTAGGGGCGCGATCTGGCCGGCAATCCGATCCCATTTCCAATCAGACCGCCACTCGGTGTCCACATATACATCGCCGAACATAAAGGGGCCCTTCCGCCATGGTTTAAGGCCTGTCAGGATGTCCCGGGCTGCCGGAGGGAAGGCCAGGGCCCCGGAAGCCTTCAGATGCGGGAGACCTGGGGCAGTAGAATCCCCTTCAAAACTCGCCGCCCCAGAATTCCCCTGGGGTCCCGCCGCCTGCCGGGCACCCAGGAGCTGCTCCATCTGAGCCAGCAGGGCGTGTCCGCTTTGCCGCATCCCATCCAGGAGCTGACAGCTCCGGGCAATCGCCCCGTCCCCAAAGGCCTGGGGCAACCCTTTACTCAACCAGGGCTCGCTACCCAGCTCCCGGAGAACCTCGGTTAAGATCACATCTACCGCCTCTGGGCCAAGAAGCTGACGAACTGAAACCAGCCATACCATTGGGTAACAAAGCCGAAGCCTGCCTCAGCCAGGGCGTCCCGGTGTTCCTGGGCAGTCCAGGGAACCAACACGTTTTCTAGGGCCTGTCGCTTCTGGGCAATCTCAAGGTCCGAGTAGCCGTTTCGGCGTTTAAAATCGACATGCAAATCCGTGATCATCTGCTGCTCTTCGGGATCGGAGAATCCGATTTTTTCTGAAAGAATCAATACCCCCCCGGGCACGAGGGCACTACGAATCCGCCCTAGGAGCTCCGGCCGGTCCTGAGGGGCGACGAACTGAAGGGTAAAATTGAGTACCACCACCGAAGCATTCCCCAAGGGAGTGTCCTGGATGTTCTCCCTCCGGACCTCCACGGGAGCAAGGGAAGGATCTCCGTCCATCACCCGCCGACACCGCTCGACCATAGCCGGGGAGTTATCCACCGCCACGATGCTTGCATCCTTGGCTAACAAATTATGTCGAATCGCCAGAGTACTGGCACCGAGACTGCAACCCAGGTCGTAACACCGGGTACCATCCTGGGCAAACCGCCGGGTAAACTGACCAATCGACTCTAGAATACTCTCGTATCCCGGCACGGAGCGCTTGATCATATCCGGGAAAACCCGGGCGACCCGGTCATCGAAGCGAAATGGTTCGGGCGGTCCCTCTGCCCGGGCGTAAATTCTGTCCTTCATAATCCCACTGTAGCATAAAACCTGGTACAATAGCAGCCATGATACAACTGCATGATCGCCAGGCCATTATCCACGCCGGTCCCCTCACCTACAGTCTCGGCGCAACTCCGGAGGGTTTCCTGCTCCAAGGCTTTGCAGGCTACCTTGGATCAGGGGTTCATTCTTTTCAGGGTGATTCTAACGCCTCAGCCTCGGAAGCATCCCCGGACCCCTCGGGTCAGAACCTGCCGTTCCAGTATCTCGGCCCGAGTGCCAGAAAAGCCTACCACCCCCCCCGGCC
The DNA here is from genome assembly GCF_000758165.1 of Spirochaeta lutea. Lineage (NCBI taxonomy): Bacteria > Pseudomonadati > Spirochaetota > Spirochaetia > Spirochaetales > Spirochaetaceae > Spirochaeta > Spirochaeta lutea. The sequence continues at coordinate 4,593 of NZ_JNUP01000031.1, forward strand.
TAACAGCTGTGCAGGCCAGATCTACGCCCCTGACATAGAGCCGGCCCAGGCCCTCATGCCCCCTGATCTCGGCCCCGACAGCGAGCTCTGGGAATTTCCGGCCCCGGGTATCGGAGACTTCCGGAATCCCGGCATCGAAATCCGCACCGGGGAAGGCCATACCACCTGTGATCTACGGGTTCGAAGTATGAGACTCCTGGATGAAAAGCCTGCCATCAAGGGATTACCCAGCGTCCGGCAGAACCCCCTGGAGGGAGACCGGACCCTGGAGATACTCTTGGAAGACCGGGTACTATCCCTAGAGATCCGGCTGCTCTACACCAGCCTGCCGGAGTACGGGGTCATTGCCCGATCTGCCCGGGTGCACAATAAGGGGTCCCGGGTACTGCATTTGGGTCATCTAGCCAGCCTCAACCTTGATCTGCCCATCCACGACTACTATTTCGGTCAACTCAGCGGTACCTGGGCCCGGGAACGACATCCCCTGTTCCGTCCCCTGCAACCCGGCCTCACCGAGGTGCATAGCCGCCGGGGGCAAAGCGGTCCTGAGACGAGCCCCCAGATATTCCTCGCCGCCCCCGGAACCACCGAAACCACTGGAGAGGTATTTTCTGCAGGTCTTGTTTACAGTGGAAATTTTTCCGGATCTGCGGAGGTCAATGGATTCGGTGCGACTCGTCTTCAAATAGGTATCAATCCCCGGGGATTCGACTGGCCCCTTGCGCCGGGAGAGAGCTTCCAGGCACCGGAGGCCTGGCTGGGATATAGCAACCGGGGATTCGGGCCCCTATCCCGCAATCTCCACCGCCTTATCCGGGAGAGGCTCTGCATCAGCCCCTGGAGCAGCCGGGAACGTCCGATTCTACTGAATAACTGGGAGGCAACCTACTTCGATTTTTCCCATAAGGATCTGGTCACCCTCGCTAAGGCCGGAGCAAAGGCGGGGATCGAACTATTCGTGCTGGATGACGGTTGGTTCGGAGAGCGGAGGAACGACAGTTCTTCCCTGGGGGATTGGGAGGTGAACCCTCAAAAATTGCCCCGGGGGCTTGAGGGACTTGCAGGAGATATCCGGGCCCTGGGATTGGAATTCGGTCTTTGGATTGAGCCCGAGATGGTCAGCCCGGACAGTCAGCTGTACCGCCGACATCCCGACTGGTGTATCCACATTCCCGGCCGGAACAGGACGCTGGGACGGAATCAGCTGGTACTCGACTTAGCCCGCCGGGAGGTTCAGGACTGGATAATTCACACCGTGGAGGGCCTGGTATCCAAGGCTCCCATAACCTACATCAAGTGGGATATGAACCGCCCCATCACCGAATCCAGCCCGGCTCACAGCCACAGCTACATGCTCGGACTTTACCGGATCCTGGAACATCTCACCCTCGGCCACCCCGAGGTACTCTTTGAGGGTTGTTCCGCCGGGGGAGGCCGCTTTGATCTGGGGATGCTGGCCTATTATCCCCAGTTTTGGACCAGCGACGACACCGACGCCATCGAACGCCTGCCGATCCAGTGGGGTACCAGCCTCGGCTATCCCACCAGTGCCATGGCAAGTCATATCAGCGCCGTACCCAACCACCAGGTAGGCCGGACCACCCCCCTGGACACCCGGGCTGTCACTGCCTTCTGGGGGGTTTTCGGGTACGAACTGAACCTCAGCCGGAGCAAGGATGAGGAACTCACCCAACTGAATACCCTAAGCGGATGGTATAAAAAGCTCCGGACTCTACTCCAGTTCGGAGATCTCTATCGCCTGGAGGGCCCCACAGCCAGGCCTTTGGGCTGCAGCAGTCCAGGAGCCCTGGATCGATGGTCTTGGATGATGACCTCCCGGGATAGGGGCCGGGCACTGGTCTGCAGCGTACAGGTACTATCCCAACCGAATCCGACCGTCCCCCGGTTTTTGCGCCTGGAAGGCTTGAATGCCAAAACAATGTACCGGGTATGGGCTGTAAGTCCCCGGGGACAAGAGGATCTCGGTTTGGTTCCCGGGGAGGTGGCGCTGTACCGGGGTATCGCACTACCCTACAGGCCTGGAGACTTCCAATCAGCGATGCTCTATCTTGAGGAATCCTAGCAGGCCGCGTCCACGGCAAATCACATTCTTAAACTGATTCAGCCGCGGCCACCCGACTCCCAGGCCGGGTGCACGGCGTATCACGATAGATAATCGCTGCCGCCGTTGACGCCACGCTATAAGGCCGCGTCCACGGCAAATCACGGGCAGGGGGACACACAGGCGAGGTAAACGCCGCTACCGCGCCACGTACATGGCATAGCCCAGGTAGAAGGAAACGCTCCCGGCCAATACAAAGAGGTGCCAGATAACATGGGCGAATCGCAGGGAACGCCATGCATAAAAGATGAACCCCAGGGAGTAGCTCAGTCCCCCGATGACCGCCCAGAGGATGAACCCCGGGGGTGATTGTCGAAGAAAGGGCCCAAGGACAAAGACGATCAACCAGCCCATGGGCAGATAGAGGGCATCAACAATGAGGGGCAACTTCTTCATGACGAAGAGTTTCATACACAAACCGATAATCGCAATTGCCCACACCACGCCGAAGAGCCACCAGCCCGCCGCACCCCGAAGGATCACCAAACTGAGGGGTGTGTAGGTACCGGCAATGAGCAGGTAAATCGCCCCATGGTCCAGACGTTCAAGACGCTGGCGGATCCTGGGAAAATCAGCGAAGCCATGGAGGAGAGCCGATGATAGATAGAGGATTATCTGGGTTGTCCCATAGATACTGAAGCTTACATACTTCCAGGGGTCAGGGTTTTCTCCGGTGACAATGAGGAGAACAACCAAGCCGGCGATGGAAAGACCCGCGCCAATTGCGTGGGTTAGACTGTTGAAGATTTCTTCCATGGCTGAAAGGCCGTCGGGGGTTGATGCGGTACGGTTCATAGGATGCCAAGGATACCTGAAAAACCGAGGTTTGTCATTCAGGGAGAAAACAACCTAGGACGAAAAAATAGGGGAGTGCAGCCTGCCGCCCCACTCCCCCGCGCTTCTACTCGTCCTCGGGCTCTTCTTCCTGTGTCTTCCGTTTATTCATTATAGAACCCAGAACCTTCAATTTTAGGTACCCTAAAAAGACTACCCCGAGTGCTATAAGCACCCACCAATACCATGCCATATCTAGCTCCTTTCCACCGCCCCAATCACCGGGGGCGGAGTTTTTTTCCTATAGTCAGGGCGATGATTCCCATGGAACCCAAGCCCATGAGGGTATTAATCCCCGCACTGATCCAGAATGAACCATTCCCGCGAAATCCGAGGTACAGATCCTCGAAGGTACGGAACATCCAGTAGTTAGGGAAGATGTAAAACAGGGGATGCCAATCCGCCGAAATGAATATCGTAATCATGGGCACCGTTAAATAGAGAAGCATCACCACCTTGAGAACCGCCACCGCCTGAATCTGATTCTTAGCCAAGCCTCCGACGATCATCGCTATGGCCAATGGCATTGCCGCCGATGAAACCAGAGCCACCAAAAACAGCCCCAGGGGCACTTCAAACCCCGCCATAATCAGATGTCCGGCCAGGGCGACCCCGGCCCCGATAATCAGGGCGAGTCCCCCCCGGGCGGTAAAATACTGCCAGGGCCGCAGGGGAGTAACGGCAAACGCCCGGCTCACCCCCTGCTCCTTCTCATCGATCATCCCGAAGGCAACCGCCAGTCCGCCTATCAACACGGCCATCATAACCAGCATAACCGCTGCGTAGGGTCCCAGCAGAGAGGGCTTGCTCGCCTGGGAAACCTGGTACTCGCCCTCAAATCCCCCCCGACTCACCACATCTATCACGGACTGAAGGATAACCCGGGAGTTGCCGTCCTCGTTTCCCTCCAGGATTATCTGCCAATCTCCATCGTCCTGCCGGATCAAGCCGCCCACGTCATCGGTACCCAGCACCCGCTTTTTCACATCCCGGGCATGGGCGAACTCCTCAATTCGGGCGAACTGAGACAGCTCTTCCGCAAAGCCCTGGGCTTGGGCACGGCCCGGACCATCCTGAGGCACCTCCACTGCCAGGGAGATAACCGCGGTTTCCAAACTTGGCAGGAAGATTTTCACCCCACCGGCCAGGAGGATGGGTGCGATAAGCAGGTAGATAATCAGGCTGTCCCGTATAGAATTGGTGGTATCAAATTTCATGAGTGAGAGTATCTTTTTCATCTCAGCCCCCCTTCAATAGTTTTTTTTGCACCGACCAGGCGGCGAATCCGGCTGCTCCAGCGGTCCAGAGCAATCCCCAGAGCAGGGTCTGGGTTATCAGTTCACCGTCCCCCGAGGGGAACAGGACCTCACGGAGGGCGTATACCAGGTTGTAACTGGGAATCACCTGAATCCACGAGGGATTGAATACCGGGTAGATGTAGCTGAAGAAGGGCAGCATATTCAGGATCAGCAGGGCCAGGCCAGGGAAAAACCAGTGGCTCAGGTTGCGGAACCACGCAGAGAATCCCAGTCCGAAGAGCGTCATAAACATACTTCCATACACAATCAGACCAAGGAGTCCGGGGGCATTAAAATCACCCCCAAACCCGAGGACCACCACACCGAAACCGTATACCAACCCGAGAAGGGTAAACACCAAGGCCTTGGACAGGATATAGGGCCATAATCCTCCCGGAGTGACCCGGTAGGCCCGGATGGTGCCTTCTTGTTTTTCCTGAAAGATAAACACCGCGACCAGGAGGAATCCGAGAATTCCCACCTCAAAGGCGAGGAAAATGGGAACTCCCGAGAGATTCAGGGGTATGGGTTCGCTTTGGGGGCGCAAATAGGTCACCGGGCGATTCAGTCCGGAATTATCCGGTTCAGGGCTGTTGAGTCGGGATACTACCACATCCACAGAAGCCTTCAGGAGATTTACCGTCTTCTCGGGAACCGGACGGGCAAGCTCGATGTGTACCACCGGATTCTCCAGAGTCCCAGAGACCACCATGCCAATGGCATCGGGATTCTCCGTCAGTACGGCTTCCAGCTGCTCGGGACTGTCGACTATTGCCTCGGATCGAGCGCCGCTATCCAAAAGGGCGGTCTTCAGGGGCGTGCCGGGCAAGGTATCCAGGATGTACTCCCCCGGGCCGGATGTTAGCTCAGCGGGTAAAAAGAGAATCATGGCCGCCATCACTACCATGATGACCCCGATGACCAGTATATGCCCATTACGCCAGGCAAGTACGAGATCCTGTTTTAGCAGGGTGAGAAGGGTTTTCACGACAGCCCCCTTCCGGTGAGTTTAATAAAAATCTGCTCCAGGCTCGCCTCCTGGCTATGCATGGTCTCAATGAGTCCCGAACCCAGAAGTTCAGCCACCCTCCGGGTGTCAGCGGGGTTTTGGGGGAAGAGAACCTCCCGCTGGACGGCTGGGGTGTGGGAGGAGGGATCCGTGGATGGTTCCCTTCCGCTTCCTTCTGCCTGATCCCCGGATGCCTGATCTCCAGATGCCTGATCTCCAGATGCCTGATCTCCAGATGCCTGATCCCCGGAGGATTTCGCGGCCCGGGTCGGGTCTTGACGGTATTCTACTACCAGAGATTTTTCCCCGTACTGGAGTTTGAGATTCCTAGGGGCATCCATGGCTACAATGGCGCCGTCGTATAGAAACGCTACGGTATCGCAGAGATCGTCGGCGATCTGCATGTTATGGGTAGTCAAAAAAACCGTACACCCTTCATCTCGCTTATCCCGGATGATCTGTTTTATCCGCTCCGCAGTTGCCGGGTCCAGACCGCTGGTAGGTTCATCCAGGAATAGGATCCTGGGATTATTAACCAGGGCCCGGGCAAACACCAGACGCTGTTTCATCCCCTTTGAGTAGGCGCTGGTCCGCTTATGGGCTGCATCGGTGAGTCCTACTGCATCCAGGAGAGCCCGGGGGTCGGCTGTTCCCCCGGAAAACAGTCCTGCGAAGTAGGTTAGGTTTTCAAGGCCCGTCAGTTTTCCATAGAGATTCGGATGTTCGAAGCTCATGCCAATTTGGTTGTAAAAATCCTGATGTTGTTTTTGAATCGGCGTCCCATCATAGAGCACCTGGCCCTGTTGGATCCGCAGCAATCCGGTCATAAGGGCCTGGGTCGTGCTTTTACCAGCTCCACTCGGCCCGAGAAACCCGAAAATGGTTCCTTCGGGGATCTGAAAGCTCACATCCTTTACCGAAGCATTGCCCTTCCCCTCATAATCATGGGTTAGATTGTGTACAGTAATCATTCGTTCCTCCGTAAGAATAGGTTGTACCACCCAGGGGCTGATGGTTTGCTCCCGGGCTCAAAGTTCAAGGGTTATGACTGGCCGGTCACAACCCGGATAATCGATTCATCCACCAGTCCAAGGCTTCCGGGCTCCGCCCCGATGATGCGCTCCACCGCCTGGTTATACATGTTCAGATGCCGGAGCACACCCGCTACACCCTCGGTATCTTCCGGATCAAGGGGGAGCTGCTTCGCAATGCCTTCTACCAGGCTTGCGCCGATGCGCAGGATGAATACTGCGGTTTCCTCGGGGTAATCCACAGACATACTGCCCTGGGCATTTCCCTGATGCAGAATCTCGGCAATGACCGGAGACAGCACCTGGAGGTTATGTTCCAATAGGCGGTACCGCAGGATGAGGTTTGTATCGCTGTAGAAAACCTGCAACAGGGTCATAACCAGGTCTCGATTCTCGGCTTTATAGGCGTTTGTCGTGGTAAAGATGGCATTCAGCCGCTCAATAGCACTCAAAGCCGGATCCTGTAAAATGGAGTGGATAGCAACCATTGCTTGGTCGGTAGCCCGGGCGGACAGCTGATCCAGCAGATCCTCTTTAGTTTTGAAGTAGTGGTAAAACGCTCCCTTAGACACACCTACCGCTTGAATAATGGCTGCCACACTGGTTTGCTCATACCCCTGGGTCATAAATAACCCCATGGCGGTATCCAAAAACTCATTCTTTCGCTCGTCGTATTCCTTCACAATGTGAACCATGGCTTCCTTCCTTATGACCGACGGTTGGTACATACCGACCGTCGGTCTGTATTCAAATACTACATCCTCACACACACCCTGTCAAGTTTTTCCTGCAAAAAACCCATCCCCCTTGCCCTCCCAGAGCCCCTAGGATACCCTATGAGACAATGTTCAACCCGACCAACAAGCCCCTAATTGTTCAAAGTGATTCTACCGTCCTGCTGGACGTTCATGATCCCGGTGCAGAAGAAGCCCGGCGAAGCCTCTCCCAATTTGCCGAGCTGGAAAAAAGCCCGGAACATATCCATACCTACCGGATAACCAACCTATCCCTCTGGAACGCTGCCGCTGCAGGATTCAGCCCTGAGGAACTCCTAGGCAGTCTGCAGGACTTCAGCCGGTTTCCCCTGCCGGACAGCCTCGGCATCTCCATGAAGGAAACCATGAACCGCTTCGGAGCCCTCCAACTCTTCCCGACCTCGGAGGATAAGGTGTTGTACCTCGGCACAAGGCAGAAGGCCATTTATGCAGAACTGGAGGCTCATCCGCGGCTTAAAAAACTGCTCATTCCCTATGACCCCCAATCCGCCAGGGGTATCCAGACCGAGCCGGCTGTGCCGCCCCTGGGGTTTCTGGTGCAGCTGCTTCACCGGGGCACCATTAAACAACAGCTCATCAATCTCGGCTATCCAGTGGAAGATATGGCCCCCCTCAGGGAAGGCAGCCCCCTGGATATCACCCTCCAGGACCGCACCCCCAACGGCCAACCCTTTGAAATCCGGGATTACCAGACCCAATCCGTACAGGCCTTCCTGGGAGAAAAACGTCCGGGCACGGGGTTTGGCACCATCGTACTGCCCTGCGGGGCCGGTAAAACCATCGTAGGGTTAGCCGCCATGGCTGAGCTCGGCCAGGAAACCCTGATTCTCACCACCAATTCATCGGCGGTTCATCAATGGATCCGGGAGCTTCGCGAAAAAACCACCCTGGAAGAGGACCAGATTGGGGAATACACCGGGTCAAAAAAACAGATCCGACCCGTCACGGTAGCTACCTACCAGATCCTGGTTTGGCGCCCGGATAAAGAATCGGATTTTCCCCATTTCGATCTGCTCCGAAGCCGTAATTGGGGGCTGGTCATCTACGATGAGGTTCATCTCCTGCCAGCCCCGATGTTCCGGGTTACAGCGGAGCTGCAGGCCCTGCGGCGCCTAGGACTCACTGCCACCCTGGTCCGGGAGGACGGCCTGGAACGAGAGGTGTTCAGCCTGGTAGGTCCAAAACGCTTTGATATTCCCTGGAAGGATCTTGAGGGCCGCGGCTGGATTGCCCAGGCATTCTGTGTGGAATACCGGTGTGACCTTCCCGAAGCCCGCAAAATCCCCTACGCCACCGCAGACCGCCGTCAGAAATACCGGATTGCTTCGGAAAACCCCATAAAATACGATATCGCAGAATACCTCATCGCCAAACACCGGGGTGAAAGCATTCTGGTTATCGGTCAATACCTGGATCAGCTCCGCACCATTTCCAAGGAACTAGGGGCCCCCCTGCTCACCGGCGAAACACCCCAAACCGAGCGGGATGTGCTGTACAGTAAATTCCGGGAAGGCAGCATCAAGGTACTGGTGGTAAGCAAGGTTGCGAATTTTGCTATTGATCTCCCGGATGCATCGGTCGCCATCCAGATTTCCGGAAGCTTCGGCAGCCGACAGGAGGAGGCCCAGCGCCTGGGGCGCATCCTACGACCTAAAAAGCAGCACAGCTTTTTCTACACCATCATCAGCCGCAATACCAGTGAAGAGGAGTTCTCCCTCAATCGCCAAAAATTCCTAACCGAGCAGGGATACCGGTATTCCATTGAGATCTGGGATGGAGATCCCCGGACCGATCCCGCCCCCCACACCCGGAGCAGCGGAGAGAAAACCGAGGCGTAACCCAACCCGTCTCTAGGGCAAACATTGCCACTCAACGGCCCAGAGGATACAATAGTCCGGATGAACACCATAACTCCGGACAACCAGGATACCCAAGAATGGAAAAGCGCGCTCATGAAACTCCCCGACCGGAGTTTCTTTGATATTCTCCGCAACTACCTCGGCCCGGTAAAGACTCCATACAACAAACACACCCTCATTACCCGGCTGACCGCCTTCATCACAAAACCGGACATCGTGCAGCGTATCTCATCCCTCATTACCCCGGGAGAAGAGCAAATCCTCAGTGCCCTGGATATTCTCGCTCCCGTTACCCGGGCCCACCTTCTGGACTTTCTCCAAGATCAGGGTTCCGCTGCATCGCATGTCCAGCTTCTCCGTAACCTTGAAGACCGGTTGCTGATATTCACCGACAGCGAGGGCTGTCTGGCTCTCAACCCCTACCTTGCTCCCCATCTGCGCTCCCACCATGTTCACCGAAAGCTGCTCATCCCCTCAAGCCCAAGGCCACCCGAGGACCGCTCCGGGATGCCCATCCCCTGGCTCAATGAGGCCCTGATACTATCGATCCTTCTCATAATCCAGGAAGGTAATCCGGTGTATAAACAAGACGGCAAGGTACGGAAAAAGTTCCACCAGGATCTGCTGGAGCGCATCACCGTCTTTCTCGGAAGCTCCCAGGATGCGGATCTTGCCGTGGAGGTCATGCTCCGCCTCGGTCTTATTCGTCGGGACGGCCGCGGTTTGGTGATCAACCGCCGACGCCTCGATTCCTTCGGCTCCCTCACCTCCCAACAGCGACACTTCTACCTCTGGGCGGGAGCGCTAACCCAGGAAGAACCCCAGCATGACCCCCAGACCGACCTGCCGGATTATTCGGATTACTTTTTTTTAGGATCCTTGAACCGCCGGGCGGAGGAACTAGCGTTACTCATTCAAAGCCTTGATCCCGATCAATGGTACAGCACCGCGTCGGTACCACGATTATGGGCCCTTCGCATCCAGAACCGTATGGGAACCCACACCTCGGTAAGCGAACTCTCCAAGGCCATCCGGATCCTCACCGCCGTGGGCGTCTTGAATGCCCAGACGTCATCCCAATCCCTGGGCATAAACCCGAATATTCTCAATCTCGATTCGGATCATTCCCAACTCATCCGTCCCGGAGGTCTTATTCTTCAGAGTGATTTTACTGCTACCCTTCAGCCATGGATGCCGCTGAACAAGGTACTCCCCCTCTCTCCCCTCTTCCGGCTTACCAAGGCAGATTACCTGCTCCATTTTAAACTTGACCAGGGAGGTGCCGAAAGCCTGTTCATGGTGGGATACTCCCACGAAACCCTCATCCAAGCCATTCAGGAACTAACCCAATCACCCATTCCTCAGAATATTCTAGTGAGTATCGGAGAATGGTATCGACGCTTCTCCGCAGTATCGGCTCAAAAGGGTATTCTGCTCAGGATTGAGCCGGAATACCGGGCTATGCTCTCCGATCCCCAGGTACAATCCCTGGGAATAATTGAAGTCATCCCCGGGTGTTATTTCCTGCCAGAACCCCTGGATCCCCAATGGCGGCAGACCCTCAATCAGGCAGGCCTACCCACCCTTGGACTACCGTCCTTTGAGGATTCCCGGGAACCCGGTCTGCCCCCCTTCCAAACCATCCGAATACCCCGACCGCTCCACCATCTCCAACAAGACCTGGAATTGGAACATTCCCCCTCTACCACCCCCACCTCTGAGAACTCCACGCCTACCCCCGAACGTTCCCAGCACATCCAAAAGCTGAAACACCATCTTGCCTCCATGGAGCTCGGACAGGATACCCGGTTGGAGCTCACCATGAGGATTGAACGGGGATTAATTCTTATTCCTGACCAGTTACGCCCAGAGGTCATCCGGAAGGAACAAACCGAAGCAGGGGCCTTAGACCACACTGCCAAAATCCGCCTGATAGAGCAGGCTATCCAGCTGAAGGATTACCTGGAGCTCACCTTAAGCAAGGACTCCGGGCAAACCTACCGGCTGCTTGTTAACCCCCTATCCATAAAGCATCCCCACCAGGACACCATGCTTCTGGGTGAAACCATTCCGGAATATAAGGAACTGAGCATAACCGTGAGCAGGATCCAGCACATGCGCCGTATCAGGGGGCCTCTCTTCCCACAACCCTCCTGATTCTCCGGGGTATCCCGAAACCTCCCGAAGACAGATGTCGCGGAGGTAGGCTCCTGGGATTCCTGAGGGATTCCTGAAGCGCGCACCCGACCCGTGGGTGGACTTATAGATTGCTCCCCTTTATCTGGTGCTGTTTACAACCTTTTGCGCACCATGGTCCGGTTACCGGTTTCCGGATAGCTGATTCATGAACAACCGGGATTGTATCGCTGCTTGGCCTATGAACATGGGCCAGCCGTTGATAACCTCACACCCCGCCTTCTCCGCCCGCTGCAGAAACCGCGTTTTCGCCGGGGAATAGATGATGTCATAGACCACCTGGCCTTTCCTGAAGGCATATCCCGGAAGAGGATCTTCGTTGATCCGGGGACTCATGCCAAGGGATGTGGTTTGCACCACCAACTGAGCCTCAAGGCCTTCGGGCTCGTCGGTAATCGCTAATTCAGTCCCCCTTGGGACATATGCCTTGAGGGTCTTAACCAGCTCTTCAGCTCGCCGGCGGGTTCGATTCACTATATGCACCGAGATCCCCCGGGTAACCAGGGCATACACACAGGCCCGGGCTGCTCCCCCGGCCCCCACAACCAGGGCAGACCCTACATTCCGGTCAAGGCGCGAGGCGATGGGGGCCAAGAACCCTGGGGCATCGGTATTGGTTCCCCGCCACCCCCGGGGTTCCCGCAGGATGGTATTACAGGCGCCGATGGCTTGTACGCTCTCATCCATGGAATCAAGATAGGGGAATATGGTCTGCTTATGGGGAACGGTTACCGACAATCCGCGGATAGTCAGGGTTTCAGCCAGGATAAAAAAATCCTCCAGATCGTTCACCAGGAAGGGTAGGTACACCCCGGGAATACCATGCTCCCTGAATTGCCGGTTATGGTACTCCGGTGACTTACTATGACCGATAGGACTCCCGATAATTCCGAACACATCCTCGGAACCCCTTAACCCGGAGAACCCGTACACAGACTCCAGTTCATGAGGATCTATTTGCCCCGGGGCTGCAGCCTCCCCTCCGGCTACCACCGGTGATGCAAAACTCAGGGAACTGCCAATCCGGGCGGATAGAACTCGGGTCGAAAACCCCTCCTCCCCCATCCCGAGGAGGATGTAGGGACAGGATACCCCTCCGGTACCCAGCAGCCTTCCTGCCTGGAAAATTTCTGCGGTATCCGCCAGGTTTTTTGGCATTACCGCAGCCTTCACCATAAGCCGGTCTACCCCCATCTCCCGGGTTGCTGTCTCCAGGGTGGTCATACGGGCAACCAAATCACCGGGCACCCCGGAAAAATCATGAAAACTCCGAATTATTCCTAACCCGAAGGATGCTGCGCGGGATATACAAGCTTCCATTTTTGACAAAAGAGGACTCCAATCCTCGATGTCGATCCAAATTCTCTGGATGGGAATCTCACGATTTGATGTTCCAAGTAAGGCAATAACCTCGCCCAGGACCTTCAGCCGAGCTTTTTCATCCTCATCGGGCCACTGCCCGCCGTCCCGGCGGGCGCGGATGGTGAGAATTACTTCCAGCTCAGTGTTGGCAAAGATCCATCCTAGGAGGGTCTCAAGACCATTCAGGGTCTTCCAGAAATCCAGCCTGACCTCTACCACCTGGCTGACAGACCTGGTTTGTTCAATTAATTTCTGTGCTGCTCCGGCGTTATCCGCCGTCACACAGGTACATAGCTTAGATGCTCCAGGACCTTCCATTAAAACTCACTCCTATATACATAGGCATCTTCCAACCCCTGCTCACCAAAGAGTAACCGTAACCGTATGGGAAAGCCGCGCTCCGCCAGGCGGTACAGAAGTTCATCCTCTGCCTGAAACACCGGCTCCCCCAAGGTAGTCCTTACACTAGCAAGGTCCTGACCCATACGTACCCCGAAAATAGGATCGGGATGGCGGTGATCAAAACGCACCTGCCAGACCCGATCATTATTCCAGTAGATATAGCTGAAATCATTGTAAAAAAAGACAATATCATCCTGCCAGGGCTCGTCTCCACGCTGAACATACATCCTAAGGGGCATACCGTACTGTTCAAAGACCTGAAACAGCACCATCCCCAGGGCGTCCGCTTCTTGGCCGTTAATCACAGCCTGGGCCGTCCCGGAGAACCCCGAACCGATTGCCCCGTATACCAAAACCCCAAGGATGAACCCACCCAGCCGGGCGGTCGGATGAGTCCGTTTTATTCTTTTTTCTCCGGGAAATAAGCCTACCATGTGCATTCTACGTGTATCCCTCTCGGGGTGCCAGGCCCCGTATGCAATCATCTATTCGAACACCGACTCTTGGGCATACTGGTGACACCCATCGTCCCAGGCTATCCCGCTTCCCCAGGGCCCTTCAAGGGCCCGATCCATGGAATCCGGGAACCCGGCGCTTAGGAAAGGGGAAGCACCCCGCCGGTAGAGAGATAACTCTGAAACGTATCAGCGTCTACCGGGGGCGAGAAGTAGTACCCCTGAATATACTCTGCCCCCTCCGCCTCTAAGAAATCGAGTTGTGGTTTATACTCTACCCCTTCCGCGATGGTCTCAATCTTCAGACTATGGGCTAAAGAAATAATGGCCCGCACAATCTCCTGGTTGTCTTGGCTGGAGACCACATCATCAATAAAGGATTTATCAATCTTGAGGGTATTTACCGGAAGTTTCCTCAGGTAATTCAGGGAGCTGTAGCCGGTTCCAAAATCATCAATACTTAACCTGATGCCGGCATTTCTCAGGGCGGACATTTTTTCAATGGATTCATTGGGATTACTCATAATAGTCCCCTCCGTCAGCTCCAGCTTGATATGCCTTCCCCCCAGACCGTTAGCCTTCAGGATATTTAACACCGAGTCTACCAGATCCTTCTGACTAAATTGAACGGGGCTCAGGTTTACCGATAGGTACAAATCCTCCATTCCTTCCTTGATCCACCGGGAAAGCTGCCGACATGCCTGATACAGGATCCACCGGCCAATAAGCCGAATAGACCCGTTCGCCTCAGCAATGGGTATGAAGAGCCCCGGACTGACATCCCCGAGATTTGGATGGCGCCAACGCACCAGAACCTCTGCCCCTACAATCTTGCCGGAGATTCGACAAAAGGGCTGAAACACAAGATGAAACTGATCAAAGCCGCCCTGAATAGCATTATGCAGTTCAGTCTCAACCTGACGACGGTAGCGGAATTTACGCCCGATTTCATCAGTATACAGCCGATAGCGTTTCCCGTTATGCTCAGCCTCGTTTAGCGCTACCTCAAGGTTTATTAAAAGGGATTCTGATGTCTCTCCATCGTCGGGGTACAGTGTCGCAGCTCCCAAAGCACTGAATCGAATATCCTCCGCGGGGGGATCGTGAGGCTGGGCCACCGCCTGAATCAAGGACTCTAAAAGTTTCTCCACGCGTTTTGCTGAAGGCGCCTGGGGATAGAGGATATAAAACTCATCAAGTCGGTCAGATTGATACAAACAACCCTGGTCCAATTTCATCTTCAGCCGCAGGGTACTCTTGTACAATAGGGCCTTTGTCCGGTCTCTGCTGTTTTTTATCCGTCCGTAGGCATCATCCAGCCGGATGACCATGAGACAAAATCTCTGGGGTACCAAATCCGATAGCTCAAACTCGCCAGCGCATCCCGATGCGTCGCTGAGCTTGAGTTGTTCCGGAATTTGCTCGTCATGATAATGAGGCCCATCCGCATCAATTCCGGTATCCTGAATTTCTCTGGTGATCTCGCTGAGAATCTCCCGGCTATCTTCGGAGGGAAGCGACTCTGCCGATGGGTCCTCCGCATGGGTTCCCGATCCAGTCAACATATCAAGATCCTGTAATAAGTACCGGTAGATGGGTAGACCGGTATCAGGATGTACCTTCAGAAGGTTTTCCGCCTCGTGACGCCTCCGGCGTTCCCTGCGGACCATCTCCTGAAGTTTCCGGTAATTCGGTAGTATTCTCCTCAGCAGCAGCTCTAAGCGCTGGGCACGTTGTTGAGGGTCGGTGGGCAATACTGTGGTTGACGATTCTTCCTTGGGCATAGAGTACCTAAATGCAATTCTACTCTATTAGGATGCTAATAACAATTGAGGTTCTGTAAAACCCCCGCATTACCCTGCCCTGCCGGGCGCACCGATAAAAAAAAAGCCGCCGGAAGCAATGTCCCGGCGGCTTGTTGGCTGCTATTGCAACCTCTATCGCTGATATATAGGCCTATCCACATACTTGGTATGAAGTAGTTCATGAGCCTTATGGCTCCCTGGCTTTTCCAGGAACTCATCATACAAGGCCTTGATGTAGGGGTTCTGATGACTACATCGAATCTTCTGACCCTCATCATCTTTGTAGATACCGGCAATACGTTTTTTCCGGCGCTCGTCTGTGGCACCGTAGGGCTGTCCCCCTCCAGCTATACACCCGCCGCGGCAGGCCATAACCTCAATGAAGTGGAATGGCACCTCTTCACCGGCCTTCTGAGCTGCCTGAATCTGCTTGAGAACCGTCTCAATATTGCCCATCTGATGGGCCACGGCAACCTTGACCTTCGTTCCTTTGATGTCAATCTCCGCCGCCTTGATGCCCTCAAGGCCCCGAACCTGTTCGAACTCAACAGTGCCGAGCTCCTCTCCGGTCACCATGTTGTAGGCAGTCCGCAGGGCGGCTTCCATCACTCCACCGGTTGCACCGAAGATAGTCCCGGCTCCGGAGTACATTCCCAGGGGATTATCGGGCTCTTCATCCGACAGGTTAAGAAAATCGATCCCCGCCTGCTTGATCATCCTGCTAAATTCCCGGGTGGTTATCGAGACATCGAGGTCCTGCTGACCGGTGCTGAACATGTGCTCATCCCTGGTGATCTCATACTTCTTTGAGGTGCAGGGCATGATGGATATGGAGAAAATATCCTTAGGATCAATACCCTTCTTCTGGGCGTAGTAGGTCTTGATCATGGAAGCCATCATCATCTGGGGGCTTTTTGCCGTAGAGAAGTGGGGAATCATATCTCCAAAGTACTTCTCCAGGTAATCCACCCAACTTGGACAACAGCTGGTAATCAGGGGCAGCTCCTCACCCTTTGTAAAGCGGTGAACAAATTCCGTAGCCTCCTCCATAATGGTCAAGTCGGCTGCAAAATTCGTATCAAAAATGGCATCAAATCCTAGACGCCGCAGGGCTGCATAGATTTTTCCCGTTACAATAGTACCGGGCTCAAGACCGAAGGCCTCACCCAAGGCTACCCGAACGGCAGGGGCTATCTGAACAACCACATGTTTCTTCGGATCCTGAAGGGCATTCCAGACCTTTTTAGTATCGTCCTTCTCGTATATTGCACCCACAGGACAATGGGCGGAGCACTGACCGCATTTGATACAGGGGGTATCAGCGAGTTCTATGTCACCGGCGCCTGCGATCCGCGTTTGATCACCCCGGCCGATAAATTCCAGTGCCCAAACATCTTGCATACCCTGACATACCTTGGCACAGCGGCCGCAGAGTACACATTTCTCCGGGTCAAGCACGATGGATGGGGTTGAGTCATCCACAGGCAGTTGACGAACATCCTTCTCGTAGGGCTGCTCCCGGATACCGAACTCAGCAGCAAGACGCTGTAGCTCACAGTTCCCGTTCCGGGGGCAGTACAGACAGTCATCGGGATGATTCGAAAGAATCAGCTCCACAACGCTCCTTCGGACCTCAACGATCTCCGGGTCGTGGGTGATGACATTCTGCCCCTCCATTATGGGAGTAGCGCAGGCTCGTACGAGCTTAGGACTCCCCTCAATTTTAACCACACAAATCCCGCAAGCCGCCCAGGCCGGCAGGTCGGGGTGGTAACAGAGCACAGGGATTTTTACACCCATTTTTTCCGCGGCCGCAAGGATACTGGTCCCTTGGTCCACGGTCAGCTCATTTCCGTTTATTTTCACCGTTATTTGCTTAGCCATGATTATTCCTCCAGAAATCTACTTGCGCAAAATCGCGTCAAACTTACATGCGTTAAAGCACTCACCACACTTGATGCACTTATCTTGATCAATGAAGTGGGGTTGACGCTTTTCACCGCTGATACAGCTGACCGGGCACTTCCGAGCACAGAGTCCGCAGCCAATACACTTATCCTCTATGACGGTGTACCGTACCAAGTCGGTACAAACCCCGGCGGGACAATTCTTGTCTTCAATATGTGCCCTGTATTCATCTGCAAAATAGTGCATGGAAGAAAGGGCAGGGTTCGGAGCCGTCTGGCCCAATCCGCAAAGACTGGCGCGCTTCATGGCGTGGCCGATGCTCTGAATCTTCTCCAGATCTTCGGCAGTTCCCTTACCTTTGGAAATCTTGTCCAGGATATTGTAGAGCTTGCGCCCGCCGATCCGGCAGGGGGCACATTTCCCACAACTCTCCTCAACGGTGAACTCCAGGTAGAACTTGGCCACATCAACAATACAATCATCTTCATCCATGACGATCATACCGCCTGAACCCATAATGGACCCAAGTTCCTGAAGGTGTTCAAAATCGATGGGAACATCAATGTTATCCGCGGTGATCACACCACCGGACGGTCCTCCGGTTTGAACGGCCTTGAACTTCCTTCCGTTGGGGATTCCACCGCCAATATTGTAGACAATATCCCGGAGGGGAGTTCCCATGGGAACCTCAACCAGACCTGAGTTATTGATTTTACCCGTCAGGGCAAATACCTTGGTTCCCTTACTGGACTCGGTACCGATGCCTGCAAACCACTCCCCGCCCTTGGTCAGAATTACGGGGATATTCGCCCAGGTCTCAACATTGTTGATAACCGTAGGTTTGTCCCACAACCCCTTGGTTGCCGGGAAGGGAGGCCGCGGCTTCGGCATTCCCCGCTCACCCTCAATAGATGCCAACAATGCCGTCTCTTCACCACATACAAAGGCGCCTGCACCCAGCCGAATTTCGATATCAAAGCTAAATTCACTTCCGAGAATGGAATCCCCGAGAAGCCCCAGCTCTCTCGCCTGAGCGATAGCGATTTTTAGGCGGTTAATCGCCAAGGGATATTCGGCCCGAATATAAATAAATCCCTTGCTTGCACCAACGGTGTACCCTGCGATTGCCATGGCCTCCAAAACCGAATGGGGATCGCCTTCCAGAACTGAACGGTCCATATAAGCACCGGGGTCGCCCTCGTCAGCATTACATACCACGTATTTCTGGTCCGCATCCTCCACTTGTTTGGTAAACAACCATTTCCGCCAGGTCGGGAATCCCGCACCACCCCGGCCCCGGAGGCCCGATGTTTTCAGTTCCTCGATAACATCATCGGGGGACATGGAGAACAGAGCCTTTTCCAGGGCTGCATAGCCATCCCGGGCGATGTACTCGTTAATATCCTCAGGATTAATAAATCCGCAGTTGCGCAACACAACCCGCACCTGCTTCTGGTAGAAACTTATATTCTCAATTCCGGCGTTTTCTTTCCCTGCCTCACGGTATTGTAACCGAGAAACCGGCCGTCCTTTTACAATATGCTCCCCGATAATCTCTTCTGCGTCCTCGGGTTTAACCTCAACGTAGAAACTTTCCTCGGGAAGAACCTTCACTATGGGTCCCTTCTCACAGAACCCGAAACAGCCGGTTTTTACAATTTGGACATCCTTTTCAATGTTATGTCCCTCGGCTGCCGCCTTTAAATTTTTATAGATTTTGTCAGCGTTACTCGACTCACAGCCGGTTCCGCCGCAAACCAGAATGTAATGGTTAAAAGCCATGGTATCCTCCGTTCGCTTAGTCCTGGACAATGTCCCGAGCCGGCCGGTCAAACACATGTTCGTTCAGTAGTTCCTTACCGATGATGTGCTGCTCAATGATCTGTTCTGCTACCTTAGGATCGACCTTCCCGTAGATAATGTCGGGCATCCCGGGCATTCTCACCTCGACAACCGGTTCAGCATGGTCCAATCCAATACTTCCAGCCTGGCGAAGACTCACCTGGGTAAGATTTCTCTCCCGTAACAAATCGGTAAAAGCCTTTAAGGTCTGTTTTGCACCAGCGGCTATCCCGCTGGTACCCATTCCGATAATAATCTGAATGGTCTTGTTTTCTGTGTCTCTAATTTCCAGGGCCTGCTTGTTTTCTTCCCGTAGTTTTCGCAGTGCCTCAAGATTTAACTTAGCCATCTATTTCCTCCTGTGATTTGAAAAAC
This sequence comes from Spirochaeta lutea, assembly GCF_000758165.1. Classification (NCBI taxonomy): domain Bacteria; kingdom Pseudomonadati; phylum Spirochaetota; class Spirochaetia; order Spirochaetales; family Spirochaetaceae; genus Spirochaeta; species Spirochaeta lutea. The sequence goes on from NZ_JNUP01000031.1 coordinate 23,867, forward strand.
GCCTCTGCCAGTCCCAAGGCTTCTGGATCATCCATACCGCCCAGTGCCTCATGCAGTTCCCTCCGGCTAACCCGGTAGGCTACTCCCCTGGTGCTATTGCTCCGGTGAAGAACGAACTCATGATCCCCGGGAAAGCTCATCATCTGAACCATGGTAAAGACCAGATCTCCCATGGGAGGGGTATCAATATTCGCCAGATTAAACCGAAACCGAACCGTCGTACCCACTCCGGGGGTGCTGTCTAGGGAAAATTCCCCACCGGTGGAATCAAGGAGCTGAACCAAAAAGGGAAGGCCTAGGCCAAGGGACCGCCCGGGATGCTTTTGCCCATCGCTGTAAAAGGGGTTCATGGCCTGACGAATTACCTCTTCAGCCATGCCTTTTCCGTTATCAGCAACGCAGCAATCCAAGCAATCCTCCTCCTGATCCAACCGAAGTTCGATTTGGCCCGCCCCGCTCTCTACGGCATTTTGGAAGATGTCCATTAAGAAGTCGCATAGTTCGTAGTGCATGGGTAGACCGGCAATAGGGTGCTAACCGGAACCTAAGAAGCAGTAGACCGGTGCTTGGCAAGAATCTCGGCAAGTTGATCGGTTTTAACCTTACCGTACACCTCACCGTTAACGGTAAGAACCGGAGCCAAGCCACAGCATCCGACGCAGCGCACCGATTCAATTGAGAACTCACCATCGTCGGTGGTGCAGTTCACACCGATTCCCAGCAGATTCTCGAGCTCTGAGATAAGATCTCCGCCACCCTTCAAATAACAGGCGGTTCCCATACAGACCTGAACCTGATTGCGGCCGGGTTTTTCCAGCTTGAAGAAATGATAGAAGGTAATGACCCCATAGATTTTTGCCAGGGGTACGTCAATCATTTTGGCCAGCTTTTTCGCGATTTCCCGGGGAATAAATCCGTACTCCTGCTGAGTCCGGTGAAGGATCATAATGAGATTCCCAGGTTTATCCTTCCATTCCTCGACAAACTGCTTAAGTCCGTCAGTTACTTTCAACTCTTCCGTCGTTACCTCAGGCATGAGCCCTCCTTAGATTTGAAGGGCCCCATCTGGTACATGAAGCCCTTACAGTGGTCGTGGTTTTTGGTACAATTTCATTCTACTTGCTCTCTTTATTAGTGACAAGTTCTTTCAAATAAAAGTGTGTAAGTTTATTAAAAAAACTTGTAGCAATATTTAATTCCAGATAGTATTGTATTAAGTATAGGCAAGTTGATATATTGTGAAAAAAGGTACAATAATGGGGCAAGGATTAAATAAGAGTTTGGTACTGCGTTTGGTGCGGTATTTGCGTGTTCTGAAGAAGCTGAAGAGCCTCGGAATCGTTAATGTGTTCTCCAACAACCTGGGAGATGCCGTCGGGGTTACTCCTGCGGTGGTCCGGAAGGACTTTTCACTGATTAATATCCAGGGCAATAAGCGGGGTGGCTACAATATTGATACCCTCATGGCTGAGCTTGGAAATATTCTGGGAAAACAGGAAGGACAGGATGTGATCATCGTGGGATGCGGGCGTATCGGAACCGCATTGATGAATTACAAGGAATTCGACAAGGAAGGAATCCGTGTGGTAGCCGGATTTGATTCCGATCCGGTCAAACAAAACACAGAATTAGCCATCCCTATCTATCCCATCGAAACCATGCGGGAGTACGTCAAAGAACGAGGCATCGAGGTAGGAATCTTGGCTGTGCCGGAGAGCGCAGCAAACCGGGTGTTCGACGAAATGGTAGGCGCCGGCATACGGGGCTTTTTAAACTTTACCAGTGTGGAGCTGAAGTGCGAGGGAAAATGTGAGCGTACATCCTGCCCCAGAAACTGCACCGTCCACAATGTTAACATCGGGCTGGAACTGGAGAACCTTTTCTACCTGATAAACATGGATAAAATTAAAGAAACCTCCCAGGAGAATGCATGACCTACCAAACCATTCTCCGCAGCCTTGAGGCGGAGCTACATAACACCTGTACCACCTACCAGGAAGCTGATATTACAAACTTCGTTGCCAGCGATCTGATGAGCGACGTCCTGGTGGTGGAAGACGAGGAGTTTCTGTTGATCACCTCCTTGAGCACCGAGCAAGCCGTCCGCACCGCAGATATTGTGGGAGCCAGAGGAATTCTCCTGGTGAATGGAAAACGTCCCCAGCCCGGAATGCTCACCCTGGCCAAGGAGCTGAACAAAACCCTCATCACCACCCCTTATCGGATGTTCAAGACATGTACAATCCTCGGTGATATCCTGGCCAAAGAAGGGCATCCCGTACAATGACCCCGGATAACAGCGGCTTTCGTATTCTCGGAGACAATACCCCGAGTTTTATCATCGAACTCATGTACCGTATGAAGGTTCGGGATGTTATGAGTCGACGGTTAATCACCGCCGGTAAACAGGACCCCCTGGAACACCTTCAAAACCTCATGCGGCAAAACCAGATTACCGGCATACCCGTGGTGGATGGCAAACGACTTTTGGGCATCATCAGCATGGATGATATTATCCACGCCCTGGAAGAGAATTGTATGCACTGCCCCGCTGAAAGCCGCATGACCCGGAACGTGATCGTCCTGGAAGATGACATGCCCCTGAGTTTTGCGATTTCCTACATGGAAAAATACCATTTCGGCCGGTTTCCGGTACTCACAAAAACCGGGGAGCTGGCGGGAATCCTGACCAGCCGGGATATTATTGTGCATTTACTCCTTGCCATGAATAAAGAATTGGAAGCTATGGAAAAAAACCTGGTAACCCGGGAAAACTACGAAGAGGGCGGAACCCTGTTCCGTGAATACACCACCCGAAAATTTGACTTCGAGAATGCCGGCAAGGCATCCACGGAAATAAAAAAGGTACTCACCGACCGGGGCCTCGGCCCCAAATTAGCCCGGCGGGTAGCAGTGGCAAGCTACGAATTGGAAATGAACCAGGTCGTACATTCCCTGGGGGGAACCATCAGCTTCACCCTTACCAAAGACTGGGTAGAGATCCTCGCCCGGGACCAGGGTCCCGGAATTGAAGATGTAGAAGCAGCCCTCACCGAGGGGTGGTCAACCGCCAACGAATGGGTGCGCTCCCTGGGGTTCGGCGCCGGAATGGGCCTTCCTAATACCAAACGAGTGAGTGATGAGTTTTCCATCAGCTCCTCCCCGAACGGAACCCGGGTACAAACCCGGTTTTTTATAAAACAAACCCAGGAGTAGCCTGGGGTAATTGCCCATAGGGAGTACTACATGACCGTAGAAAAAGCAGCCAAGGAACTCAATCTTGAAGAAGTTCTCACCCCGCCGGAACATACTGAGCTTCAGGGAGGCTATACCAGCGATCTTCTGAGCGACGTGATGGGGAATGCCTCGGAGGGCGAGGCCCTGATCACCATCCAGGCCCATAAAAACACCGTGGCCGTCGCCACTCTGGTGGGATCTCCCGCCATAATCATCTGTAACGCCAGGCAAATTCCCGAAGACATGATCCAGGCGGCCGCCCAAGAAAACATTGCACTGTACCGCACCGAGGAAAACCAGTTCACCGTCTCGGGAAAACTCTTCCGTCTTCTCAACAGCAAGTAAGGACCCGCCATGCCCGAAGGCCTGCCAACCCGAGAAACCACGCTGCTCGCCGATCTCCATATCCACTCCTGTCTAAGCCCCTGCGCGGATATCGATGTAAGCCCGGCGACCCTTGCCCGCCGGGGTGCGGAGCTCGGCCTCAATATGATGGCCCTGACGGATCACAATTCATCCCTGAACTGCCCTGCCTTTGCACTCTGCTGCGAACGCTGGGGCATTATCCCGGTATTCGGCATGGAGCTTACTACCGCCGAGGAGGTGCATCTTCTCTGTCTATTTGGGGATTTGAACGCCAGCATGGAATTCCACCACCGGGTTCACCGGAGCTTTCCACACATTCCTCTCAACGAAGATATGTGGAATCCCCAGTACGTGGTGGACGATCAGGAAAATGTCATTGACCAGGTACCCTACCTATTAACATCGGCAAGCACCCTGAGTCTGACCGAAGCAGTTCAGCAGGTACATTCCCTGGATGGGTTGGCGATTCCCGCCCACATCGATCGGTCCAGCTTTTCCCTATACAGTCAATTGGGCTTCATGACCAACGACCCTTTTGACGGCGTAGAAATCACCCTAACCCCAGATGAAAGCGAATTACGAATCTCCCGGGGTTCCATGCCCTGCATTGCCGATTCAGACTGCCACCAGCTTTCCGACCTCGCCCAACGCCATACCCGGCTGTCCTCAGTAACCGGGGATTTCTCAGGACTGCAGCAGGCATTGAAAAACCGGCTGACCTCCCCGGTGTTTACCTATCCCGGGGGATGATTTCAGTAGCCTATCTCCAGAGAACCTTGCTATACTACGAAGAACCGAGGAAGAAGGAGCACTGTATGAAAAAACGCGCCGTACTAATGCTTCTCAGCATCCTGGTGCTCGGAGCAGCCGGGGCTGAGAGTGTATCCCTTCGCGCAGCCACTGGGGCGGTTTTGGGCACCGGTGATGTTTTCCGCGGTCTTGGCATTGAGCTGCACGGACAGTACAATGTTTTAGGCACCGGAATACACCTTGGAATCTGGTCAAACATTCATGCAGACTTCTGGACGGAACAAATTGCCATTCCCCTGGGACTGACCCTGGGATTCGGAAAAAATGTGTACATTCTCGCCGGTACCACCCTGGGGAGCACCCCGGTTTTCGATCTCCTCAAGTCCCCGGAAACGGTGGTCACGGATATCCTCAATACCTACGGCTTAGGCGTGCACCTTCCCCTTCTCCCTCTGGGGGATTCCATGGTTTTCGGCAGCCTGAATGAAATAGTATTTACCCTTCCACGCCTGAATCCCGATGACCAGGATACAGTAAACCCCTTCGCATCCCTGGAGGCCTTCGCCATGGGATTAAAGGGGTATGTCATGGTTAGTTTTGAGATAAGTCACTAGACAGGTTTCGGGCCAGCCCCGTGGGACTCCCAAAACCCGCCCGCGGTTTTCGGAGGATCTTAGTGCGGAAAAGGTTGTAACTTTAGGCCTCCGCGACACTATCCCTGGGTTAGCTTTCGGAACGTGCCGCCATATCTGGTGCAGTTTACAACCTTTTGCGCACTATGAAAGGAGTATACCCTAGATAACCCGTTCCGGGCTCCGGAGGATCTCCCGGGGTTTCGAGCCGTTCTGCGGTCCAACAATACCCATGTCCTCTAGCATCTCAACCATCCGTGCCGCCCGGTTGTAACCGACCTTCAAACGCCGCTGGAGATAGCTGGCCGAGGCCTTCCCCGCAGTGGTAACGACCTCGATAGCCTTCTCCATCAAGGGATCCTCCAGATCATCCTGGTAGAATGGCTCGTCCTCATCCTCAATAAAAATTTCCTCATCGATGTAGTCCGGCTCACCGAGGGTTCGCACATGTTCTACCACCCGCTCCACCTCCTCCTCCGAGAGGAAGGCACCCTGCATCCGGAAGGGGAAGGGATCCCAGGCGCTGGTAAAGAGCATATCCCCTCTGCCCAGGAGTTTTTCCGCCCCCTGCGCATCTAAGATGATTCGGCTGTCCACCTTACTTGCCACCATAAAGGCAATCCTGCTGGGAATATTGGCCTTGATGAGCCCGGTAATAACATCCGTACTGGGACGCTGGGTAGCTAATACCAGGTGAATTCCCACCGCCCGGCTCATGGCTGCCAGCCGCGCAAGGGTTGATTCTAACTCCTTCCCCGTAGTTGCCATCAAATCCGCAAACTCGTCCACAACCACCACAATATACGGCAACGGTGTGGTAGCAATATTCTTCGCCTTTATCTTCTTGTTGTAGCTGCGGATGTCCCGTACGGCCATCGCATCCAAAAGGCTGTATCTCCGCTCCATTTCATAAAGGCACCACTGCAGGGCTTGAAAGGCCTTTTTGGGATCGGTGATAACAGGGGTTAGGAGATGGGGAATATCGTTGTAGAACTTCAATTCAACAATCTTCGGATCAATGAGCACCATCTTGACCTCTTCGGGACTACGCCGGTAAAGCACTGAGCAGATCAGACTGTTTACACAGACGGACTTACCGCTCCCCGTTGCACCGGCAATCAGGAGATGGGGAGTCTTGGCCAGATCAACAATCTGGGCATCCCCGGTGATATCCTTGCCCAGGGCCACTGGAATTTCATGCCGGGGGTCATTGAACTGGGGATCCTGAAGCAGTTCCGCAAAGCTGACCAGGTGACGGTTCTTGTTTGGAATCTCTATTCCCACAGCGTGTTTCCCCGGTATGGGTGCAACGATCCGAACGCTTTGGGCAGCCAGGCGCAGGGCGATGTTATCCGCTAAATTAACAATCCTGGTAAGCTTCACTCCGGGCGCAGGGAGAATCTCGAACATGGTGATGACCGGCCCCTTACGGATCCCCGTCACATCCGCTTGGATCCCGAATTCTTGGAGGGTGGTCCTCAAAACCTCAGCAGCATCGGTGGTTCCCTTATCAATTCGCCAATAATCGCCATTCTCACGGATATCTAAAATTCCACGGATGGGTACATCATAGGGGCCGGTAAATTTTGCCGGTTCCACCGGGGGCAATACGGATTCATCCACGGGCTCATCCCCAACGGAATCTCCGGATTCCTCAAGAATCAGATCCTCCTCACCTTCATCCATTTCAACGATTATTTCATCCGAATCCTGGGGTTCCTCCGGTTCAACAACCACCCCATCCTCAGGCTCCTCCTGAAAATCTTCCAGGATCCAGCTTCTTTGGGATTGTTCAGCATCATCATCCAGGGGGTCTGTGGAGATTCTTCCCCGGGTAAAAAACACCTGGAGTGGCTCCTCCTCCCCGGAGGATTCACGGTCCGTTTCTTCCACCTCTCCCGATGGGTGAATATTAGCCTGGGTTACAGCATGGGATTCCGGTTCTCGGGTGTATTCATCCGGCGAACCGGGCTCTTCCAAACCGGCATCCAATAAAAAGTCGTAGGCGTCATCCACAGATTCGAGGAATGGCGGATCATGTTCTTCGGTGTTTTCCACGTCTCCGTCCTGGTTCAGATCCTCAGGCGATAGAGCTTCAGCAGCTTCCATCTTTGCTTCAAAATCCTGCTCTGTCGCAGAATCAATTACCGGGTCCGGCCCACCTACTGCATCTGACACGGGAGCAGGCTGCTCCAGACGATCCATCTCTTCCCCGGATTCCCCGGATTCCCCGGATTCCCCGGATTCCTCGGAATCACCGTAGAACCAACTATCCTGGCGCATCAGGGATGCCTCCCGGGGATCAACCTCGGGTAACCCTTCAATATCCTGATGAAGATCCCCAGTATGCTCGGAGCGGTCGTCATACTGAGAGGGTTTATGGAGTTTCTCGTCTCGACTGGGAAAATCAACCAGGGAACCACTCCCCCTCTTCCGACGTTGATACCATCCCCCGCTATTAACCATCATGAGCATAGAAATGGCGGTAAGAAGACCGAATACCGCTGCAGCTCCCTCCCTGGACATTGCGTCGGCCGCAAACCGGGTTACAGGACTGAGCCGGTAGGTTTCAGAAAAAAGTATCCGCAGGGTAACCGCCAAGGAAAGCGACGGAACAATGCCTGCCAGAGAACCGAACCAGAGACCATGGGGAAATATGCTTTGTCCGGCACACCAGGCTTGTACAAATAAAAAAATGGGAATATAGGCGGCTGCCCAATGAACAGCCTCAAAGAGCCCCTTCATGGGCCACCCGATAAGCCGGAGAAGGTACGGCCCCGGGTTATCGGGATATACCATGTCGTAAATCCCCGCAGCCACCAGTGAAACGGCAGTAATTCCGGCTAATCCATAAAGAAGTATTGATAGTGCAACATTTTGACCCTGGTTCTTCACAACTGCCTCCGGCCTCATTATCGGACGAAGGGGTCCGCATAATTAGACCGGGGTCAGTTTTTTTCTCCGGTGTTAGGGTCTACACAGCCCCCAGAGAACTAAACAACCTACCCTTCCGGGCCATCGACCCTGCCCCCTCGAGGCAGTTCATCAAAATCCACACCCCATCCGGAGGGCTGTGCATGGTGGTTCGCATTAGGAAAGAAATAGTAACCCAGAAATACCCAGGGGAATCAGGTACAGGGCAAACCAGCCGAGTTTTCCCGCCCGTACAACCTTCATGAGGAGTACCAGAGAAACAAGCCCCACAAGAAAACTCGATATCGACCCTGCAACCAAGGGCGCCAGTGCTACCTGTGAACCTAACTCAGCCGCATCCTTCAGGGTCAATACCAATGCCCCAAGGATGGCGGGTATGGATAGTAAAAAACTGAATTCACCGGCAGTTTGCCGGTCCATCCCCCGGAATAGTCCTGCGGAAATGGTAATTCCCGCCCGGCTGATTCCCGGAAACACCCCCAACCCCTGGGCAATACCGCATACTACCCCATCAATCCAGGTCAGCTCCCCGTAGCTTTTTTCTCCTCCGAACCGTTGGGACACCAGAAGAATCCCGGCAGTCACCAAAAACAACACAGAAACCACCGGTATCGCAAAGCCCTCGGCAAAATCCTTCACCGCAAAGCCGATGCCGGCTGTAATAGCGGTCGCAATCACTAGGATTCCTGCAGCGCGAACCTGGCCAAAATCCTCTTCATCGCCCCGCCGTCTTACCCACCGGTACATACCCGTTACCATTCGGCCGATCCGGGCTCTAAACACAAGGAGCACAGCCACCAGGCTTGCACCGTGGAGCAGCACATCAAACAGCAAGCCGATATCCTGCAGCCCCATGGTGTGCTTAAGAACAGCCAGGTGTCCGGAACTTGAAACCGGTAGGAACTCAGTAACCCCCTGAAGAGCCCCGAGTAATACCGCCTGTAATACACTCATAATTATGATTCCTTTCTATTCACATACTCTGCCGGTTTCCGGCTACATTTCTCCATAAACGGTTCCTAGATCAAATAACTGCTCGAGAAAGTTCCGGTCCGGATCTTCTTGGTACTGGAGTTCATAGTAGAAGGTCGCAGTAATAATCCGTCGAATGTATCCCCTGGTCTCCTGAAAGGGTACCCGTTCGGCCCAAAGCGGCCCCCGGGAAATCTCCCAGGCTGCATACCAGTCCCTGGCCCGGCCATAGCCGGCATTATATCCCGTCAATACAGGAATCCAACCGGGAAGTCGCCGGGCGAGGTACTGGAGATAGAAAAAGGAGATTCTCATGTTGGTTTCAGGATCGTTGAGGTCTATATCTCCGAATTCAAGTCCCATTCGTCCCGCCATTTCCCGGGCGGTGGCAGGCATGAGCTGACCCAACCCCATGGCGCCCACCCAAGAGGTAGCTGCAGCATCAAACAGGCTTTCACTGCGAATCAGCCCCCAGAAAAGACTCTCCAGGCCGGTGGTTCCGACTATTTCAGAAACTATCTCACGGTAAGCCCGGGGGAAAACAGCCATCAGAAACTCAGTTTCCAGAACCGAACCTGGCTCAGCCGCCTTCAGCCCCTCCTGTGAGACCCGGATAGCTGCAGGATACCGACCCCGGTCGAGCAGCCACTCACTCACCTCTCGGAGCAATTCCAGTCCACCGGAAACCCGGCCCACCTCAGCCGGCCACCGGGGCACCACACTGCTACCGTACTCGGTTCCCCGGAGTACCCGGTTTAGTGTCAGGTTGTTTTCTAAAAATGATTTAAGGGCCTCGGATGAAAATACCTGGTGAGCCAATCGTTCTTCAATACCCGGCACATCGCTCCGGAACTCCCCAAGTCCGGATTCATCGCTCCCAGCCTCACCCCCTGCCTGAAGACTATCCCGATACCATGCGGTCAGCTCGGAGCGTCCCAACGCACCATCCTGCAAACCGGCCCTGTTTGTGAGAATCCGATAGTAGATTGACCGGGAATTACCCTGGATTTGACGGATCCTATCAGAGATCACCCGCTCATCACCCTCGGTAAACCCCGGCACACTACCCTCAGCAACTCCGGCCTGCAAGGCAAGCGAAAGCTGGCCCCGGACCAACCAAGACAGATGGTCCCAAGAATCCTTGAGCAACAAGAACAGATTATTCCAATCAGACTGTTCTATGGATGCCGCAACGTAGGGCTCCAGCAGATCTTCGAAATACTCAGGGTCGTGAACATGACCGAGCATCCGCACTACTCCTGCATGGGTATCCGAACGTCCCTGCTGTAATAGCGATCGAAGAGCCCACCAAAGAAGTCGCTGAGCAGTCAAGCCTGTTCGGTTAGGCAGGCCCTCGAATCCCCGCAAAAAAACCCTTTGGGCATTCTCATACCTCCGGTCGTTATAAGCGGCCCTGCCCGCGAACTCTAACAGCAAAGCCACCTGCTGGGCATCCAATCCGCTGATCTCCGCCAGGCTCTCAAAGCCTCGGCTTCGCTGGGCCATGGTTGTGCCAAATCCCGCCACAGGTACCTGGTCATCGGATCTCAGCAGAAACTCCGCGAAAATCTGACGGTCGCCATGGGTAATGACTACTTCCGGATCCATATCCTGCCGGGAGAGTATCCGGGCCTTCACATCCTCCGGAAGGGCGGTTATTCTCTGTTCAATACCCTGGCGCGTCCCAGGGGAAAGCCCTTGGATTTTCCACACGAGCAGGGGCGCCCAATCCCCAAGAAATGCCAGTAATGCCCTGGTTTCAGGGTGATGTTCCTGACCCCGGATCCGTGCAAGAAGCAGCCCCAGCACATCTCCATGGCCGTTTCTCGGCGAGACCCTGGTTACGTATCCGCCGATGGCCTGGGTTAACTCCTCATAGTCCTGGGATACCATGGCCGCAAGCCGGGCCCAGTAGTACCAGTAGCTGTCATGAACCGCCTCCCGGGGCAACCCAAGGCTTTTCATGGTTGCCATGACCCGGGTAATCTCTTCAAAGGCTGCCACAGACCGGTCCTGGGCGATCAGAGCCTCCAAGCGGTGGGCTGTGTACCAGGGGAAGAGCAGGATTACACCCGTATCAAGGGTTTCCGAATCCGAGAGGTTTAAGGCCGGAGCGGTTTCCAGGATGTCTTCGTACCGGCCTTCGGCTAAAAACCCCCGTAAGAGCCTCTCCATGCTGCGCCAATACCACACCTGTCCCGGTCCTGCCGAGAGTTCTGTCCGGTATAATTGTTCTACTACAGTGCCCGCAGCCGAGATATCGTAACCCCGATCGACGATCTCCTCCCCGGGGAGAGCAGCGATCATTTCTGCGGATTCAAATCCGGCTCCGGGTGAAATGCGGAGGATGTCCCCGGCCCGGAAGCTTCCGGTTTCTTCTGCCTGGAGAAGGACCTCCAACAATCCTATGGAATCCTCCTCCCGTATCAAGGAGAGTATACGATCAGAATCCACCCCAAAGATGGAACCCGTCGAACAGGAGAACAGAGAAACAAGAAGCGAGAACAAGAGAAGAAGGATCCGTATCATGGGGCACCGCTCTGGCTTACAGAAGACCCGGGGGGGGCTCTTCAGACACGCTCACTACACCGGCGGGGGGAGAAAAAGCTACCTTATCCAAGGGCGGATATTCCGGTCCCTTCAACCCGATAAATACCAGATAACTGAGTCCTAATAACGCTGCCAGGGCGGCAAGAAGGAATCCAAGAAAAACCAGGGGCCTGAAGGGTCTCTGGGAGGGTGGAGTATCCGAATCCTCATCCGTCCACTCCGATTCTAAATCAGCCTCAAGATCATCAGTCAGCTCGCTGGGGGTACGCCAGATGGCTGAATCGTCATCTGCAGACAGCTCATCCTGCCCCTCCAGAGGATTTTCAGCCAGGGCTTCTTCCAAATCCTGGGAAAAATCAATATCTTCCTCGTCCTCCAGTCCATCCTCGTAGAGATCATCCGGGAAGGCAAGATCATCCATGACGGCCTCACCCCCTTGATCACCCGGGCTGGTAGCATCCACCTGGATCTGGTCCAATTCCTGCTCCAGGCTTTCATCGAATTCCAGCCCGTCGAGGCTCTCATCCTCCAAAAACATCCCGGTGTCCTGATCACCACCGGCAATCTCTGGTTCCGGGAAGTCTGATTCATCATCAGCCTCCGGCTCTTGGGAGGACAGGCCTTGGAGCAAATCGGATTTAAAATCACCCGGATCTTCATCGCTGAGATCCACTCCGGTATCCGGATCCGTATCGGTTTGGGGTTCCTCCGCCCGGGCTCTGGCCTTATCTGGATCGAACTGGGCGCTCTCGTAATGCCCCGAAGAGGGATCGGACAGGGTTGCTGAAAACCCGCTCCCATCAGGAGAGGGGTGCATCTCCAGGGTCAGCTCATCCCCTTGGGTCTCCATGGTTATGGTTCCTACCAATAGCGCATCAGCAAAGTCCTCCCTTTCGGCGGCGTAACAGCCGAGGCGAACCAGATGCTTCTCTGGCCGAGCGGGGGTTATAATTATCTTCCGTCCCCCCGCACTCTGAGAATCTAAAACAGGAAAGAAGCTTCCGTCAGCAAGTCGTATACCAATCACCCTGGGCCTCCGTGATTATTGTAGTTCTCATAACCTTCCTTGACAAGGATATTGGAGGTAACAAATAATAGGGCTATGACCTTTACCCTCCCCCTTCTTATCGTGGGAACCGTAATCCTTGTTGGACTCCTGATTGCTGTCGTCCTATTTACCCGCAGGTCCGATGGAGATAAGAAGGAGGACGCTCCCAAAAAGAAGCGCCCCCGGGATAGAACCCAGGTGCTCAAGGAAGCAAACCGTAGGTTGGCCCAGAATCCCAAGGATACAGAAGCCCTCCTGAATCTGGCAGATATATACTACAACGATAAGGATTGGGAGAAGGCCCACAAAACCTATAGTCTCCTGGTAGATATGTGCTCAAGCCACAGCGAAATCGATGAGTTTCAGGTTACTCTACGCCAGGCACTGGCCGCCCTAAACCTGAAACTCTATGAAGAGGCTTATAAGGGGCTCATGATTGCCCGGACCTTTAACTCCGATGTATTCGAAATCAATTACAATCTTGGATATCTGGAGTACCGGCGGAAAAACTACGACCGCGCTGCAGCCAGCCTTACCGCAGCCCTCCGTCTGCAGCCTGACCACCTTCAGAGCCTTAAGTACCTCGGTATGAGCCAGTACCGAATCAAACGGTACCGAGAAGCCATAGCGAGTCTTAAACAGGTGATTGATCAGCGGGCTGACGATAAGGAGGCCATCTACTTCCAAGCCCAGGCGTATTACGAGAACGGTCAAAATGATATGGCGATTCAGCTCTTCACCCATCTGAGACCCGATCCGGCCTTCGGCCCCCAAGCCGCCCTGATGGCCGGCTCCCTGCACATGAAATCCAAACAGTGGGATTTAGCTCAACTGGATTTTGAGCTAGGATTACGCCACCAAAATATCCGGACGGAGATAGAATTAGAGCTCAAGTACCGCCTAGCCGCCACCCTCATGAAGCTACAGGATGTCAGTTCCGCCATGGGCCTGCTGCGGCAGATTCATGGAGTGAACCCCCAGTACAAGGATGTGGAAGCCCAGCTTCGGAAGAACTCGGAGCTCTCCAGAAACCAGCATCTTCAGACCTTCCTCCTATCCCCGGAATCGGACTTCGTAAGTCTCTGCCGGAGGATGTCCGAATCCTTTTTCCGCCGTGCTCATACGAAAATCACCGACATCCAGGTGCGCAAGGGCGAATACTGCGACATTCTTGCCGAGGTCGAAACTACCTCCTGGGCGGACATCGTACTCTTTCGTTTCGTCCGCACCACCGGGCAGGTGGGAGAATTTGTTCTTCGAGATCTGCATTCCAGAATAAAGGATGTGAAGGCGGGCCGCGGATTCTGTGTCTGCGCAGGAACCTTTTCAGAGGGTGCCCAGGCCTTCGTAGAAGCCAGGTTTATCGACCTCATAGACAAGCCTGAGCTGCTAAAGGCCCTCAATAAGCTGGGCTCGTTTTAATCGCCGGGGTTTTTCCAGAGCAGAATATGCCGTTCACCCCCCATGCTATTGAGGTTCCAGACGGTAAAATCACCCTGAACCCTCAAATTCTCACCAAGATCAGAGACACCCTTGCCCAGAAGACCTACTTCTTGATTGATGGATTCTCTTCGGGCCTTATACAGGGCAAGAAAGCCCCCGGGTTTGAGCAGGGCAGACTGAGCCCTAAAGCTATCCGGGGTCAGGGGACTGAAGGCACGGTTGGTCAGAATATCAGCACTCCGAAGGGCCTGGTCCTCCAGTGACTCCTGACGAATCTCAAATGAAACACCTGAACCGGGTTTTGCCAGGAGGGCCTGACAGTTGCGCAGAAATCCGCAACGCCGTCCGCTGCGTTCCACTAGAACTACCTTCAGACCGGGTTGCTTGCCTAAAAAAATGGCCAGGGGTATACCCGGGAATCCGGCTCCGGAGCCAACATCCATGAGGACTATCTCAGCACTTGGGGAGACATCTTCCGAACCAGGCCTTCCAGGATCAAACTGCAATCCGGCAGTAGCCTGTCGACGGTCTTCAATAAGGCGCTGCACCAAGGGCAACCCAAGAAGGCTGTCCAGGACATGGCGCTCTAACAGCTCTGACATCATCTCGTTCCGACTGCTGCCCCGAAGTTCAACCAAGCCGAGCTTGGGGTTCCACATGAGGATTTCGCTGCAATAGAGAGCTAACTGGGCAGTCTGCTGACGAGAATAATCCACCCCGAGGGTATCTAACCCCTGGGAAATTAAGGCCTCCAGGCTAGCTTCCCTTCCCACGATCTATCCCTGAACCTTGGATGCAGACAGCATTTCTTCGCTGATACTCCGGTCTTCGGGTTTCTGACCGGGTCTTCGGGCAACGGCAACCATGAGAACGGCTACATCCGAGGTTCGTACGCCGCTGATACGCCCTGCTTGGCCGATAGAAAGGGGCTGTATTTTTTTAAGCTTCTCCCTGGATTCATTGCTGATCCCATGAATGCCATCGTAGTCGAAGTCCCGGGGAATCTTCATCTGTTCCATCTTATTGAAACGGAGAATCTCCTGTTCCTGACGGGCGACATACCCCTCATACTTCACATCCAGCTCCACCTGCCGCAGCCACTCCAGGGGGCGGTCTCGGCCGATGGAGGGTTCCAGCTGAACCAGCTGCTCCAGATTGACCGCAGGGTTCTTCAGCAGCTGCATGAAGCTACGTCCCTTTGCCTTATCAAGATTGATTTCCTCCCGAGGGAACACCTCCCCGGCCCGTGAAAGCTCCCGTTCCCCTAGGAACCGCTGGTCCAGCAGTTCCTTAATCTCGTCAATACCCCGCTGTTTGGTCAAAAACTCCTGGTACCGCTCCTGGCTATGCATTCCTGCTTCGAAGGCCTTGCTGAAGAGCCGCATATCCGAGCTATCATGGCGGAGACTGATTCGATGTTCGGCCCTGCTGGTAAACATTCTATAAGGCTCCTTGGTGCCTAGGGTAACAAGATCGTCAATCAAAACACCGATATACGCCTCAGCCCTGGTTAGGATAAAGGGCGGGGCGCCATCCATGGCGAGGGCTGCGTTGACTCCGGCAACCAATCCCTGGGCCGCTGCTTCCTCATAGCCGCTGGTACCGTTGGTCTGACCGGCCACATAGAGACCCTGAACAAGTTTCGTCTCCAAGGTGGGAAAGAGCTGACTCGGATCAATGTAGTCATACTCCACGGCGTACCCCGGCCGCATGATATAGGCATGCTCCAATCCCGGCAGGGTGTGAATGAAGTTCTCCTGAACATCCTCCGGCAGAGAACTAGATATGCCGTTGAGGTACATTTCCTTGGTTTCCAACCCCTCGGGCTCTACAAAAATTTGATGCCGATCCTTGTCGGGAAACTTGACCACCTTATCTTCGATGCTCGGACAGTACCGCGGCCCGATGCCCTCAATCAGCCCGGAGTACAGGGGTGAACGGTGCATATTATCCCGTATGATTTGATGGGTCGTATCGCTGGTATAGGTGATATAACAGGGGATATTGGGACGCTGGGGCGTATTCGGACTAAAACTGAAGGGGAGAATATCTTCATCGCCGTACTGCACCTCCATCTTATCCAGATCGAGGCTATCCTTATGAACCCGGGCTGGGGTGCCGGTTTTCATCCTGCCCATGGCAAATCCGAGGCGTTTGAGGGGTGTTTCCAGTCCCTCGGCATTGGGTTCGCCGAGCCGCCCGCTCGGGAGGATTACATCACCGATATACACCTTTCCGTTCAGAAAGGTACCGGTGGTCAAGACAACCTTCCGGGCGGTAAATCTACGTTTACGCTGGGTCACAACCCCCTGGATTTCGCGTTCCGCCGTGTCCAGAATAAAATCAGTTACCGTATCTTGAAATAGAAAGAGGTTTGGCTGGTTCTCCAGAATCATTTTTGCTTCTATGGCGTAGCGCTGTTTATCCGCCTGGGCGCGGGGAGCTTGAACCGCAGGCCCCTTCCTTCGGTTGAGCACCCTGAACTGAATCATGGTGGAGTCAATAAGGCGCCCCATCTGCCCTCCGAGGGCGTCGATCTCCCGGACCATATTACCCTTAGCCAATCCCCCCACTGCGGGATTACAGCTCAACCGTCCGATGGTATCCAAACTCTGGGTTATCAGAAGGGTTCTCTTCTGTAATCGTGCAAGTGCCAAACCGGCTTCAATTCCGGCATGCCCGCCGCCTATAACGATAGCATCAAAATCCATATATTTACCCCTATGAGTCCTTGCGGCATCCTTTGTAGTACGTAAACCTAGGTTCGGTGGGATTGCTCTGTACCGTTACCATCGTTTACGGGTTAAAAAGTTCCTTACGGTGGACTCCAATAAAAAGGGACTTACTTCCCTACACAAAATCCGCTGAACATCCGATCCAGAACATCCTCCCGGGTAACCTCACCGGTGATCTCTCCCAGGCTATTCAGCGCGCCCTGGACATCCAGAGCAATTACATCCAGTGGCATCTGATCGGCGATTCCCTGCTCCACATGGCCCAAGAACTCGGCACATTCTTCCAGCAGTCGGTGCTGCCGGGCGGAGTCGATAACCGCATCGCCCCCATCCCCGGCGGAACCAATCTGGCCTCCGGTGATTCGGTGATACATAACCTGTTGGAGTTCCATGATCCCCTGGCCCCGCTGGGTGCTGAGCTGGATGAATTCCTCGGGAGGGGGATTATAATCCTTTTTGTCACATTTATTCCACACCCCAACCCAGGATGTCCCCCGGCTCTTCATGCCCTCTATATGCTGGAGATCCTCCTCCTCCAGTCCAACCGAACCATCCACCACGTACACTACCAGGTCTGCGGACTCGACCACTCTGGTGGTACGCCGGATGCCCTCACTTTCAATGAGCTCATCGATCCGCCGCAGCCCTGCGGTATCCACCAACCGGATGGGTATGCCCTGGAGGGATAGGGGAGCCTCAATGTAATCCCGGGTAGTTCCGTGGATCTCGGATACGATTGAGCGGTCCTCCCGTAAAAAGGCATTAAACAGGGATGATTTTCCCGCATTGGTCCGACCGGCCAGGGCAACCAGGGCTCCCTGCTGAAACAAACGCCCCGTAAGATAGGTACTCGAGAGCTCGCGTATCTGGGTTATCAGATTTCGGATGGTCTGTTCCGGTATGGGCTGGCTTTCCACCTCATCCTCGGGATAATCAAGCTGAACGGATACGGCAGCCATTACCCCGGTAAGCTCGGATTTCCAGGTATTGATCCGTTCCTCGATGGTTCCGGATAGCCGTGCCATGGCCATGCTCTGGGCCTTTTTGGTTCTTGCCGAGACGATCTCATGCACGGCTTCAGCCCGGGTTAGATCCATTTTACCGTTCAGAAATGCCCTGAGGGTAAACTCACCCCCCTCCGCCTGACGGAATCCATGGCTGAATAAGAGTTCCAGAATCGCCTGCACGCCGGGAATACTGCCATGGCAGGATATTTCCACGCCATCCTCGCCGGTGTAGCTATGGGGCGCCCGAAAAACAGAGAACAGAACCTGGTCAATGATTGACCCCTGGGGATCTTGAATATGACCGTAGAGGATTGTATTGCCGGCGGCCCGGGATAGTTTCTCCGGGCGGTCGCAGAGCTGGGCGAGTTTTTCAATGGAGCCCGCTCCGGATGTCCGGATTATTGCTAAGGCGCTTTCTCCCAGGGGGGTTGCCAGGGCGGCGATACAATCGTTTTGGAGTCCTAGGGCATGCTGCATGCTGCCATGGTATCCGAAATTCCCAGGGTTTGCCAGGGAGGTTCGAGATCCAGAGACAGTGGAATCACCCTAGAACACCCAAGACTGGACGCTCTACCAAAGCTGGGCTATCCTCATGGTATGGAAACCGAAGATACGAACCCCTTCGAGGGATTGACCCTGGAAGAACTCAGAGACCAGCTTGCCCAGTATTTATTGACCGAAAAGAACCTGAACCGGTCAATTACCCAGTGTATTACCGATTATGAGACCTGGAAGAACCGCCTGAATCTCGCCCGGGAACAGGGCCAGGAAGAGTTGGTGCAGAACGCCCAGGAGGAGTTGGGACATTTCGCACAGCGGTTAGGGGCTCTCAAGGCTGAGTCCGACAGTCTTACCGGGGAGATTCAGCGGGTTAAAAGCCAGATCAGCCAGGCGTTCTCCCGCCGGAAGAACCGTCCCTCGGGTACCGACCCGAATCAGCTGCTCCAGGCCCTGCAATCCATGGCCGGAAAATCCGCCGATGAAACGGCCTTGGAACGTACTCTCAAGGATCAGGAAGCGGATAGCGAGCTTGCCGCATTAAAACAGCGCCTCGCCCAGGGGAAGGCCGGGCAGCCGAACTCCCCGAATTCCCAGGACGCCCCGAATTCCCCTGACCTACAGGACGCCCCGAATTCCCCTGACCTACAGGACGCCCCGAACTCCCCAAATTCCCAGGACGCCCCGAATTCCCCTGACCTACAGGACGCCCCGAACACGCAGAATTCCCCGGACTCCCCGGACTCCCCTGACCTACAGGACTCCCAGGACCAGGATTGATGATGCGGTTCAACAAGGGTCAGGAACCGGTCATCTTCGGCCACCGTGGCTACTCAGCCATCGCCCCCGAAAATACCCTCGCAGCTTTGAAGTCCCTGAAGGATGCCGGTTTCCGGGCGGTGGAATTTGACGTCCGGGTATGCAGAAGCGGCGAGATCGTAGTCAGTCACGATCCGGATCTTCTCCGGGTATCGGGTGAAGGGCTCATCATCAGGGATCAGGATTACTCAACCCTCGCCGGGGTGGATATCGGCAGCTGG
This sequence comes from Spirochaeta lutea, assembly GCF_000758165.1. NCBI lineage: Bacteria > Pseudomonadati > Spirochaetota > Spirochaetia > Spirochaetales > Spirochaetaceae > Spirochaeta > Spirochaeta lutea. The sequence goes on from NZ_JNUP01000031.1 coordinate 43,079, forward strand.
TTCAATCCGGCGTTCCGGGGTGAACGGCTGCCCCTATGTTCCCAATTTATCGAGACCGCCGGAGAGGAGTTCATGTTTGATATTGAGCTCAAGGAAGAGCAAACCTCCAACAGCGCCCTGGTAGAAGGTGTGGGCAGCCTTATTTATCGCCACGGCATAGAGGACCGCTGCCTGGTATCCAGCTTCAATCCCCTGATTCTCCGACATTTCGCCCGACGTTGGCCGGGTATTTCCCGAGCAATCATCTACTCTCACCACTCCGATGTCCCATGGTTCTTGCGCCGGGGGTTTGGTCGCTACCTGGGCCGCACGACCGTTGAAAAGCCCCATGTTCCCCAGGCCTTGGCGATGGTAACAAGAAAGAATCCCCCGGCCCGTCCGATTATTGCCTGGACGGTAAATTCCTACGAGGATGCGGTTGCCCTGAGCAATGCGGGGGTTTGGGGAATGATCGGGGATGATCCTGGGGTAATAAAAAAAGCGGTTCTGGATTCAACCAAAACCGCTTGAGTTTCCAGCTTACATAAGTGACTTCAGGGCAATTGACTGACCATCAATGCCCCAAAATCCCGTCCCAGGGCTGTGAACGCTGAACTTATCGCCCGGGCACTAGATGCTCCCTGGCTGTTTTTTATGCCCGACCGGCTGTACAGCAGCTCTCCGGAACGACGGTCGTAAACCTCTACGGTTCCCGAAACCTGGACTAAAAAACCGTCCCGCTGTTCAACACTCACCAGGGACGCAGTACCAATAACCAATCGCTGTACGGCTGCACTCCCTTGACTTTCCACCGTGGCATTCACCACCTGAAATTCTGGCGATACCTCCCGGGGATCCAACCCCAGGAGCCGTACAGAAAAGCCGGCTCCGGACAGCTCTTGAATGATGCCCTGGGCCGTTGCCCGCTGGTCTTCAATGGCATTTCCAGCAACATCGGTATCTATCACATAGACCCCCAGGGGTATCTCCCGGGCCAGACTTATCACCTCGTAGGGAACCTGAATGATTTTACCGGCAGCCGCATCAAGCAGGGCATCAACCATCCCTTGCTTTTCCCGGGGTACCGATTCCAGGGGTCTGAGTAGGGGGGCAATATCCAGTTGAACCGAAATCTCCTGCCTGCCTACCAGGGTAGGAGGAGGCAATTGAACACCCACACGCCCATCCTGGTTGGTCTTGACCTGTATCGATTGAATCCGTGCCCGCCCGGAATTACGAGCCTCCCGGAAACTGACCCGGAGATCCACCCCGGACACCGGTTGTTCACCCACGTACGCGCCCAAGCTAAATTGGGCTTGGTTCTGCTGGTTTACCACCAACTGTTCCGGTACCTCCAGGATCCGAAGTTCCAGTTCCTGTATGACCTGGGTCAACTTGGTAATGATACGTTCAAACTTCACATCTGCATTTCTAATATCCGAACCGAGGGCGGCGGCGGCGGCCTCGGCAAAACTCACCGCTGCCTGGTAATACCGGCCCTGTGCCAGGGCATCGTCCCCCTTCTCTTCGGGAACAGAAACAGCATCCTCTTTTTCTTCCAACAATGCCTGGCGTTTCTGACGTTCCTTTTCCAGTTCTAACCGGTCATAGGCTGCAAGAATAAAAACGGTAATACCATTCGCATTTTCGAGAACATACCGGTCCTCAATACGCAGACCGGTGACCAGTCCCGTAGCATGCAAGGTTATGGTATTTTTTATCTCCGTTTCATAGGCGTCGATGGAGCCTCTGCCCTCGCTGGTTGCGACCTGGGTTATATCTACCCCGAGGTACTGATTAATTTCACTCAACAGGGCAGCAGACGCTGCCTCCTCTGCTTCCGTCAGATTGCCCTGGGGATTGTTTCCGCTCACGACGAAGATCTCTTGGCCATCCCCGCCCTGGGGCGTGGAAAGTACCCACTCAGGCACCTGTTGGGTTACCCTGCCGCTTGCACAGCCGATCATCAGCAATCCAAGCCCCAGTATAACCAACCCGCTACCCCAAGAAGGCAACCCTTCACCGCGCATTTTTCGCTTCCGCCTTACAAATACTCCCATATCTACTCTCCCAACCAAGCTTCTGAACCTACCTTCATAATGGACTCACGGGTACACCATGGTTTACAGTCCCAGCGCAGCAGTACTAGACACCCCTATCGCTGGAGGGCTCTCGAACCACGTGATAGCAGGAAAAAGCGCGCAACCTACACCGGATAGACCGGGGTTCACTGTGGTCCGCCCCGGGTAGCACCGCCAATGGATATTGCTACAACGGTCTGCGCACAACCTCGCGGCGGGTATCCCCACTGTCCCGGTCAAGCCGAAGACTTGGAAGGAACATGGATCTACCCGCCACAAAAGAACACCGGCCCCAGTACATGAACCGTACGAGGGCGATTATGTTACAGCCCCTCGGCGAATATCTCCCGAACCCGTTCCTGGGCGGTCTTTTCTTCCTCGGTATCTGCTTCCTGGCCGTTGATCGCATCCCGGATGAGCTGATCCACCCGACTTTGATCAATGGTGTACAGGGTGTAATAGGCGTACTGTTCCTCACCGGACTCCTTATTTATGCGAAATACCCAGAAGTCGCCGTACTTCCGAAGCCCCTGAATCCGTGCATCGGTTAGTATCTTCACAGTATTCTCAAAGTAACTCTCTACCAGGTTATTATCTCCAACCTGAGCACCGGCAAACTTCTGCTGTACCCGGGTTTCGATCATCCTGGCAACCTCGGAATTAACATCGAAGAGATTGGCTTGGGTTTTTGCTCCGGTAAGATCCCGTCCAAAGGCTTCAAGCTTAAATACGTAGGATTCTTCAAACTCCCGTTCCCGTTCAAGCTCCCCTGTGGACTTGGTTACCCAGGTTGGAATGTCACCGCCAAGCTGGAGATTCTGATGATCAACTACAGTCCATGGAGACCGAGGCCCCCCTGCACATCCTGCTATCAATACAAGCAGTACTAATACCGACCCTAGAGTAATTGCTGTTTTCTTCACATTGTCCTCCTGACTAACCTCCCCTGCTTTCAGGGGTTTTGTATTATGACTATATCCCAAACGGGGATTTTTTCAGCCCTGAAGATCCTTCAACGCACGGCTTCTTCGTACCATAAAACACTAAGGATTCAGCTCTCCGGAATCTCCAGACGACCATCCATCGCCATGGCAGTAGATACCTGCTGCCGACCCGGGATTACCCTCAACGTCCCCCGCCTTACAAGCCCGTATCGAAGGTTAGGGTCTTCCCCCGGGTAAGAACAAGATCCAAGTTCTGTAAGCCCGGAATCAGATCGGCGGTGTCGTACATCATGTCTTCCAATTCATCCACCCGCCCGTAGAAGTGAATTACATACCGGGTTTCCTCGGCCGTCTGAGCTACCGTTTCTACATCCGTAACCTTACGCCGCAGAGCTCTGCGCAGGTCGCTCATGAGCCGGGAATCCGGCGTGTTAATCAGCACAACCTCGTACCGGATCCCCATCTCGAACTGCTTAGCCAGCACCGTTGTGCTCTGGTTTACCGCATGGGGCATGGCCTGGTAAACCGAGGACTGCAGGGCATTGGAAACGGCATCAAACTCATCAACCCTACTGAGGGTTCTCGGACTGGTATAGGGAACCGAACCCAGAAGCTGTCCCGTAGAGGTTTCAAAAATATTCAGGGTAATAATCGCCTGTCCGTAGTAGTTTGAGCCGTTGGTTGATGAGGTCGTAGAACCGTCAATTTCGATGTACACATCGGCATTGAGGCGTTGGGCTATATACTGCATCAGCGAACGCGCTTGCCCGGTCTGCTCTTCATAGGCAATCCGGGCGTCCTCCTTCAAGGTTTCGATCTGTTCCGGAAAAATAACGGTGTATCCCTGACTTGCAAGGTAGCCGTTTGCCTGGGTTAAGGCAGCCTTTATCAAGAATGGATCTGCAATAGCCTCTTCATTGTAGTACACCATGTAGGTCATGGTTTGCAGATAGCGCTGCAAAAACTGGCGCTGTTGAGCCGTCGGTTCTTGAAATACCGGTTCTTCAGCCTGCGCCTCAGATTGGCTTGCGGTTTGGGGGGGATTCGAATCCGCTGCCGCACCACCCTGGAGTCCCCGACCGCCGGCATCGCCGGAAATACCGTTTACCTCCAGAATCTGGCGTACTTTCGGCACATTCACCCGGATACGCAGGTCATAAATCATATCCATCTCATCAACGGTCCCGAGGTTTTCCCTCCGAAGGGTCTCCATGGACTCGGCATATACAAACTGGTTCGGATTCGTCGTACTGTAGAGGATTTCGTTCAGAAGCTCGCGGTTAGAAGCCTCCGCAGATTCTCCGATCAAATCGATCACCGCATTTCGGACCGCATCCATCTTTGCAGCAGACATGGCGGGGCCCAACCCTCCGGCTCGACCGGTACCGAGATAATAATCCCGGGTATCCGCCGGCTGGGGTGTAGACGCGCATCCCATCACCAGAATCAACACCAACCCAAAAAGCCAATACTTATGCAGCCTATTCACAAATCCCTCCATACATCTTCCTGAAGACCCGTGAGGTTCCAGCAAACACCCGTTTTTCCGAACCCCCAGCATTCCTTACATAGTGCGCAAAAGGTTGTAACTATTCACCCCGGCGACACCACCCAAGGGTAGATTGCTCGGTTACACCGCTATATCTGGTGTGGTTTACAACCTTTTGCGCACTACGCATTACTTACTTTAACAGCACCGAAAGCCCGGCAAGAATCCCGCCGAAGCTCCCGTAACTCCCGAAGGATAGATTATGAACATAGCCCCCCTCGGCAATGATTTCCACGCTGTCTGTGACCAAAAACCCTACCCGGGCCTTGAGATTCAAATAAAGGTGGCTCAGGAGGGGATCGGATTCACCGGTGGGGTCAAAAAATCCGGTTACCCCTACCCCGGCGCTGATGTGGGGACGCAGCCGTCCCAGATAGAGGCTGTATTCTCCACCCGCCCATAGGCTCCCCATCAAACCGCGTATACTTCCCACATTACCCAGTACAAACTCCAACCCCGCTGCAGGTCTCAGACCGAAGAATCCCCGGGAAATTGCCGTACGAAGCCCTACAAAACCCAAGAACCCATCTTCCGTCGGAGATGCAACCACCACATTGAAGTAGGGCTCCAGGGTCACACCCATTCGGGGAATCTCTCGCAGCTGATCCCCAGGAACCAGGGGTGTCTTCGCATAGATGATTTTCGCCCCGGAAAAATTTTCCTGGATCTCTTCAATAACCAACAAAGCGACAGGATCCTCGGCATTGTATCCCGCCACATCCCTGTACCGCAGAACCCGGTACTCATCACCGAGCTGCAATCCCATATTCCTCCCGAATTCCAGATAGACCCTGCCGCCTAACACCTCAATGATGGCGGTTTTAATCTGAAACTCAGGAACCGAACGGATCTGAAACTCCAGTTGTCCGGGAATAGAATCCACCGCGCTTTTCATGGAATCGAAGGCATTTTCATCGTAGCCCGTGGTCTCTATGGTGAAGCTTGCGAAATTCTTATATTCCTGTACATTGATGAAGGAGAAGGAGGTGGAAATACTCGTCTTATAGTCTCCGTCCTCTTCCAAGATTTGGCTGTATTGGGTTACCGAGGGAATCACAACAATGAAACTCCCTACCAAGCGGTTGAACTGAGCCTCCGTAAAGGCTACCTGGCCCAATCGAACCTCTTCCGGAATCTCAGTATTTGATTCTTTAATCTCCTGAATTCCGTCAATGAAGGCCTGGACATCCGATGAGGATAGCCGCTGGGGCAACCCGATGACATTGAAGCGCCCAAGCTCAATAAACACTTCCCGGAGACTCGCATCGATTGAACCCACAGCCTGTTGAAAAATGCGGTCGGTCTGCTCCGAGCCGCTTCCCTTCAATTCAAGACTGAAGCTACCACCCTTTCCCTCGCTCTTAATGGAAAGACTGGGAACATCGTTGGAAACCGGAGCCCCATAGTAGTTAAGATTGAAGATCGCCAGGTCCTGCTTTTCAGAAAACTCTTGTGCCCAGACCATGGCACCTGAGATCAACAATAAACAACTCAACAGGCCAACTAGTGTGTTCCGCATACCCGCTCCTTACAATTCTCCCGGCACACCATCCTCGTTTGTTCAGCCGGGCGTATTCTGCATGATACCTCATTTTATGCAAGAATGTGGTCAATTGCAAAAGCCTTTTTTTCGGTAATGCGTAGAAGAATGTACCATTGCCCATCTCCATCGCTATCCCTATCCCCTCCCTTCCCAGCACCACACCGAAAACAGTGCCGAGGCACTGCCTCCGGCATGGAAGGTTAGGAGTTCTTAGTGCGCAAAAGGTTGTAAACTACCCTACAAATAGCGGAACCATCCGGGTTTTTATCCACTGGTAGCGTGGCTAAGGCGAAACGTTACAACCTTTTGTGCACTATATAGGTGTATTGAGTACCATGCAGCCTCCTCGGCGCTTATGAGGGGTGTATGCGGGAATGCTCTAGGATTGTACCCGATCTACTGAAGGGATTGTATAATATCCTGAATTATGGGTCGTCCGTTGCGGACAGCCAGGAGATTTTGCAGAGAAAGATCACCCTCTGCCTCCTGAACCCGTTCGATCTTAAAGGAAAGGGATTGAATTGGCGTCTCACCCAGGGAGATCCGAAGGGGCTCTTCCTCCGAACCCAGCAGCAATGCACCATCCACGGCAGAAACGTTCAGACTTAACCCTGCGGGGGAAATCCCCTGTTCCAGGTACCCGAGCACAGTGGTACTCGAATCCCGTGTTACCACAGTAGTCCCATCGAAAGCAACCTGGACCAGCGTATCAGGATCATCATTCCAATGGATCTCGAGCCGGTTCTGCCCCGGATCCTCCATGGGCAGGGAAGCTAGTGCAAAGGTCATTGCCTTGCTCTCAAATGTGGATTTTGGAAGGGTGATCCAGGTGCCCGGTGGTAGAATTAGGGCCCCGGGTTCCACATGTACACCGTCTGAAACCGTTAACCCCTGGGGAATGCGGCCAGCTTCAAACCCCATGGCATATTCCAAGGAGTCCCCGTAGGTTTTCTCCATATACCGCGTAAATAACCCGTCCGCCACAACACCCACGGCATCCCCGCGCTTGAAGGAGATTCCCAGTTCGTCGAGAATTCCCGAGAGATTTTTCCCAATGACGGTGGTCCCCGGGATTGTACCTGCTCCCAGGTTGGGAACTTGTATTTCACCGCTGGCGTAGATCACTCCGTTCACGAGGAGAAGAATTCCATAGCGGGATGGCTCTAGAGCGTACACAGAAATACCGATTTGAGCCAACTCCGATTCTTGGATTACTCCCCCCGGGGTGAATACCCCCTGGGAACCCCCTGGAGTTATGAACTCAAGCCCCAAGGCTCCCTGGGGAGTAATCTCCACCCGGTACTCCAGCCCCGTCCCCGCCGTCCTGGTCGAGAAGACCTCTACGCCTCGTTCCAGGGGTAAAAAATCTAATACCAGATCAGCCAGGAAGGTGTGGTTGTGGAGAGCACCCTCGGAATTCACCGGCAATAAGAACTCAGCCAGCTCAATCCATCTATCCGGAAGGAATTCATACCCGAAGGTCTGGTTCCGGAGCCCCGGCAAGAGCTCCTTGGTGGAGGAGATCTCCGGTGACCGGTCCCCGATAATGTCCAGGGTGCCACTGAATGGCAGGAGAAATAGGAAATCCTGGGAATCGTGAACACCCTCTGTAACAGCCGCCGAACTGCTTACCACAACCTCAACCTGCTGGGTGATGGGTGCCGAAAAACTGAATCCACCCTCATCGGGAGGAACCATAGGAAACACCTCCACCTGGGCGGAATAGATGCCCGATTTATCCGGGGAGCGTACGGTTATAACCTGTTGGAATCCCTGCTCAATCGGCACTCCCGTACCCTCGCCAAGCACCTCGCCATCCTGGGTCCAGCGGAAGTAGGGCCTAAAGTCGTCGGGATAGGTTTCGGGCAGGGTAACCCGGGCCTCAAGCATGCCCATGCCGCCGGCGATGAAGGCCGACGGATAGGACGACACCGATGAGATGATCGGAAGCTGATCCTGGGAGAGGGAGAAAAAGGTCAGATATCCGGTGCGGAAGGGCTCTAAATCCCCCTCATCCTGAAAGAGTGAATACTCTACCAGATACATTCCAGGACTCAGCAGGGGGGGAAGAACGATCTCCTGGCTTCCCAGGGTCTCTTCCAAAACACCCTCCAGGGTTTTTAACTCCTCCAAAGCCTGCATCTGGTCATCCAAGAGCAAGAACTCTGCCCGGCGGATTCTGGTATCCTGATCCCCGGGGTTGCGGAGGGAGAGCTGAAGCCGACTATTCGCCCCCAAGACCGCGCCATCCCGTACCTGAACCCCGGCAAGGGAGAATACTACCCCCTGCTCGACGCCCCGGGAAATACGCGGCAACAACCCGGCGGGATCGCTGCAAGCCCCGAGAAAAACGAGAATACTTGTAATAAAAAGGACCCCTAAGAGGGGTTTTCGGGTAATCATAGTCCTACTACCAATATACCATGTCCCTTGGCAGGACTCCAAATTCCTGGGGGTACTTTTATACCCTCTCAGTGTAACAAAACTTTTAACCCTAAGGCGCTGGAGAGGGGTGTACCCAATTGTATACGCCCGCATTCCTGGGATACTATAGCAGTATGCAGGGAACCCATGCCGTTATTTATCTACCGAATCTTAGACACAATTTGGATATAGTAAAAAAATTACACCCAATAGACACAGCAATTTGCCTCGCTGTTAAGGCCGATGCCTACGGTCATGGAGCGGTAGCCGTTGCCCGGGAGGCGGAATCCTGGGGAGTGGACTGCCTGGGTGTAGCCCGGGTATCCGAGGCACGGATTCTCCGAGAGGCGGGGATTGGCATACCGATTCTATTGTACAGCCTGCCCATGCCTGATGAACTGGAGGAGGCCCTGCTCCTGAACCTCGACCTCTTTCTGGGTGATTCTGAGCTCATCAAGTCTACCGCCCGTAAACTCACTGACCTGAAAGCACGACACCCCGATATGGCTGCAAACCACCGGGCAAATGTCCACCTGAAGGTTGACACTGGTATGGGGCGCATCGGTTGCCAGCCCCAGGAGGCCTTGGCACTTGCCCGGTCAATTGAAGAGACCCCGGAACTCAGTCTCCGGGGCATCGCGACCCACCTGCCGGTTGCGGATGGAAATACCCAAGAGCACCGGGATTTTACCCGGAACCAACTCGTGCTGTTTGATCAGGTTGTGAACCGTCTTTCTGATGAGGGGATTCGACCGCCCCTGGTTCATGGGCTGAACTCTGCGGGTATTCTGGAATACCCGGAGTTCCGGTGTACCATGGTTCGACCGGGGATCATGGCCTACGGTTACCCTCCAGGGAAACATCAGCAACACCTGGCAAATCTCCTGCCGGTCATGGAACTGCGAACCTCAGTGTCTTATATAAAGGAGGTGCCCCCGGGTAGGGGCCTATCCTACGGCCACACCTATGTGACCCCGGACCTCAGAAGGATCGCGACCCTGCCGGTGGGTTACGCCGACGGATTGTTCCGCGGGCTCAGCAACCGGATCCAGATGACCACCTCCCAGGGTGCCGCTGCCCAGGTGGGTACCATCTGCATGGATCAATGTCTCCTAGATCTGGGCCCCGGGGGATCGGGGGAACACCCGGGGGTAAATCGGTATGATCAGGTCGTTATTTTCGGGCCTAAGGCATTCGAATCTGCCCAAACCCTCGCCGAAAAGCTCGACACCATCCCCTATGAGATAACCTGCGCGATAAGCAAGAGGGTTCCCCGGGTGTACAGAGACTAAGACAGATGGACCGCTCTGAGCAGCTTCGAAACAAAGGTGCCGGGGCGTACAAAGTCTAAGCAAATCTCCCAGGGCAGCCGATACCCTCCCGGTAGAAGCCCTGGCCGACCCGGGGAGAGCTCCTGGTGTATGTATCCGGAGCCGGGAATCCCCGGGAGGCTGAGGGTTTGCTTCCTTTGTAGTATCCCCCGGTAAATGTAGCCAATGCCCGGCGTCCCAGGGCAGGCTGCCTGGGGACGGTTTACCGTTCTCCGCCCGCGATTTCTCAGTCTTCAGGTTCTCAGTCTTCAGGTTCTCAATCTTCAGGTTCTCAGTCTTCGGGTTCTCAGTCTTCGGGTTCTCAGTCTTCGGGTTCTCCGCCGGCGATTTCTCCGCCCGCAGCCCAAATACAGCTCAGATTGACCACGACCTGGGCGGCCCGGACCATGGCGCGCAGACCTATCCACTCAAACCGGCTATGAAAATTATGCCCCCCGGCGAAAATGTTGGGGGTCGGAATACCCAGTTCGGACAGCCGGGCGCCGTCGGTTCCTCCTCGAATAAGCTCTGGAACAGCCGGAATACCCGTGGCTTCAATCGCCTTGACTAGGTTGGCGATGACCTCGGGATGAGGTTCAATGTACTCTTTTATATTTAGGTATTGTTTGTCGATGGAAAGCTCCACCTTGCCCCCGGGGAACCCAGCTTCAACGGTTTTAGCCAGTAATTTGAGATACTCCAGACGGCGGTCAATCTCTTCCCGGCGGAAATCCCGGATAAACAATCGGAAAAACGCCTGCTCCATGGAGCCGGACATCTCCTGGGGACAATAGAACCCGTATTCACCGTCGGTGGCTTCCGGGCTTTCCGAGCGAGGCAATCCGGCGATAAAGGCCCCTGCCATGGTTACTGCATTTGCCATGATCCCCCGGGCATCTCCCGGGTGGATCATGCGGCCCGTGAAGGTAACGCCGATGGTGTAGCCGGTGAAACACTGGGCGTTGTAGGTACCTTCGGCGCTGCCGTCCAGGGTGTAGGCGAAGGTACTTTTCAGGGATTTCACGGGGAGTTTTGCTACACCCTTTCCGACCTCCTCATCGGGTGTAAATAGTATCTCCAAGGGCCCGTGAGAGAATTCGGGGTGTTCGGTTAGAAATGCCAGGGCAGCCATGATTTCCGCAATGCCCGCCTTATCATCAGCACCGAGGAGGGTTGTGCCGTCGCTGGTAATCAAGGTTTCATTGCGGTAGTCCAGGAGAGCGGGGTTATCCCGGGGGTCGAGTATCCAACCGGGAGAAAGCTCTAAGGGCGTACCGTCATAGGACTCCCAAACCTTGGGCTTTACATTCTGTCCGGAAAAATCAGGGGCGGTATCAAGGTGGGCGAGGAATCCGATGGGGGTTGCTGTTTCGTAACCGGGACTAGGGGGAATCCGGGCGATGACGTAACAGAAATCAGTGAGGGTGACGTCTGTGATTCCCAACTCCTCTAGTTCCTGAATAAGAATTCGGGCCAGCTGCCATTGATTGTCACTGGTGGGATGGGTATCACTGTGAGGATCCGAGGTTGTGAAAATCTGAACATAGCGTAGAAAACGTCTGAGGGTCTGGGATTCGAACCAATCCCGGTAATCCGAGTTGGTTAGCAGTTGGGTTGATGGAATTGAACTCATGGTTGGATTATACGTCCCCGGACAGGGATACACAATGCCCAACACTGATCAGGGTCTGCCTGACTGATGGGGATACCCGCCGCCTGCTATCAGCGTATGTGGCTATGCCGTTTACAATGGGCTTTTGTAATGGGCTCACTTGTCTTTGAGGGATTTTTTCGTATATTAGGATCATGTCAATTTCAACGTACCCAGAATTTACACCTGTTTCCCTGGAGCTGCAAACCGAACTACAGCCGAAGTTTAATCGACTTTCAGAGGGAATCTCGGAATTTACCTTCGCCGGAATCTATTTATTCCGCAACACATACCAGTATGAAATCGCCTATCTCGATGCGGAAACCCTGATCCTCAAGGGAACGAAGGACGGCAAGGTCTTCTATGCCCTGCCCATGGGCTTCCCGAAGGACCGGGGTCTGGCCAAACAACTCCTCGAAGAGGTTGATTATGTGAAGGGACTCAGTGAACCCCATGCGGATGACCAGCGTGTTTGGCTGGAACAGCATGGATACGAGGTCTGCGAGGACCGGGATAACTTCGACTATCTATACCATCGGGAGGATCTGGCAACCCTCAAGGGTAAGAAATACCATAAGAAACGAAACCAGGTGAATGCATTCTTGAATAATTACGAATACGAAGAACAGTGTTTATCCCCAGAAAACATTGAGGATGCCTACCAAATTTTAGAGGACTGGCGGGCGGAACGGGATGACCCGGGGGATTACTCCTCCGCCAAGGAGGCCCTTGATCTCCATGAAACCCTTGGACTGACGGGATACATCATCTATGTGGACGGCCGCCCTGCAGCGTATTGTATGGGTGAAGAGATAGCCCTGGGCAGCACCTACGTTATCCACATCGAAAAGGCAATCGGTTCCTACAAGGGCATCTACCAGTTTATCAATCAAGCCTTTGCGGCCGTGCTACCCCAGGATATTCATTTTATTAATCGAGAACAGGATCTCGGGGATCCGGGATTGCGCCAGGCTAAGATGACATACCGGCCTGCTGGCTTTGTAAAAAAATACCGGGTCTGCCCCACGGGGACTGTATCCGTGCCCTTCCATACCCTTTGTACCCAGGATCAGCAGGGCTGACGGGAACCGGACTCATACCCGGGGTCAGGGTAACCTAGGTCATCCCGGCTTCTGGGGTACTCCATTCAACCCGGAGGTCATCCCGACATGGATGATGCTGTTCGGCTCCCGGATTATCTCGAATACCGCTTTGGAATAGGTTGAATTACCTTTATACTGGGGTTATGAAGCCCCATGATTACATCGAAGCACTTGCAGGCGTCCTAGACAAGACGATTTCCCGGGATTGGATTTCCCAGATTATTTCCGCCGTACCAGAACAAAAACTGGACACCCTCTCGGTGCAAAAACTCTCCAGGATCATTCCCGGGTTAGTTGCCCTTTCCCGAAGCCAAGGGCCGGATACCGGATCGCCTGGGTTCTACCTGTTCGAGGATATGCAGAACGACCCGAGGATCGAGATTACGGTCATTGCTCGGGACTATCCCGGGCTCTTTTCTACCCTCTCGGGCCTTCTTAGTGCCAGTGGCTTTGAAATCACCCTAGGCCATGTAGTAACTACCCGGGCTGTATCAGGCCAGCGGTTAATCATTGATACCTTTTCGGGAACCCTGGCAGCGGATCAGGATCCGGCGCTTTGGGTTGATGAGCTCAAGGGAACCTTGGGCAGAATCCTTCCCTACTATCAGAACCCTGAACAACCCGCTGTTCAACAGAGCAAATACAGTCCGGCCACCCAGGGTGCCCAAGGACCGGAATCTTCGGGACCCCATACATCGGGGAGAGCCCTGGTGAAACGTCTGGTTATTGAAGAGGTTGCAGCAGCGCTCTCGCGCACCGAAATTCAACCGGGGAAAATACTGGCTCCAATGACCATCACCGAAGAGAACGCCCCCGGAGTAACCCGCTTTAGCATTTCAAGCACCGACACGCCGTTTTTTCTCTTTAGCATCAGTTCGGCCTTGGCCCTTCATGAGGTTTCCATAGAAGCCATAGACATTCAGACCGAGGACGAGCGAGTTCTGGATATTCTTGATCTGGTGGATTCCCATGGCAATCCCATAACAAACCCCCTCATCCTAAACCGGATAAAGCTCTCGATTCTTCTTTCGAAGCAGTTCACCTATTTCATAGACCGGGCACCGAATCCCCTCATGGCGTTGGAGCGTTTTGACAGCCTTATCCAGGATATCGGAGAGGTGAGAGACGAGGAGGATATCCGGCGGTTTCTCGCCAGCCCCCAGTTCCAGCAGGAACTGGCCGCCCTCCTGGGGACATCGGATTTCCTGTGGGAGGACTTTATCCGGGTACAGCATGAAAACATCCTCCCGATGATAAAGAATATCGACGAAGATCATCTTCTCTCCACCCCTCCCGAGGACGTCGAGGCAGCCCTGGCGAGCCACCTCCAGGCCGCGGAAAAAGCCTCGTTGAACGGCCGCGGCGCGGTTGCAGCCATGGATCCCTTGGCGAGGCTTCAACAGAAAATAGCAGCCCAGACGAAGGCCCTGAATGAGTTTAAGAACCGCGAAAGCTTCCTGGTGGACCTGGACCATATTCTGGTAAAAAACCTGGACTTCTTTTTTCTAAGCCGGCGCCTGACGGCTCTGGCAGAGGCGGTGGTCAAGGCGGCCTTGCACATAGCCTGGCAGGAGGTGGTTCCCCGTCACGGGCTGCCCCGCACTGCCGCAGGGGTGGAAGCCGAATGGGCGGTATTTGGATTGGGAAAACTGGGCGGCAGCGCCCTGGGATACGCCTCGGATATTGAGCTGCTTTTTTTATTCGCCGACAACGGCAGCACCGACGGTCCCGAAAAGATTGCAAACCGGGATTTCTTTGAGAAGTTCTTTCGCAGCGCTGCAGCAAAAATCACGGCCCGCCGAGAGGGTATCTTTAAGGTTGACCTCCGGCTCCGACCCCACGGCATTGATGGACCGGTCGCAGTAAAACTCCAGAGTTTTATCGACTACTTCTCCAAATCCGGCCAGGCCCATAGCGCCGAACGCCTCGCCCTGGTCCGGCTACGGTACATCGGAGGCTCCAAAACCTTGGGCGATCAGGTGACCCGAATTCGGAATCAGATTATTTACCAGGAAGATTCCATTGATATTGCAGAGCTTCGGTCCCTGCGTAAACGTCAGATCAGGACCAAGGATGTCGCCGACCAAATCAATACAAAATTCTCACCCGGGACCCTGGTGGATCTGGAATACAATGTGCAGATTCTCCAGGTCATCCACGGAAGGCAACACGAGGGGCTCCGGGTTCCCGGTATCCATGAAGCCCTGCGACAGCTCTCCCAGCTGGGAACCATCGAACCTGAGGAAGCCCAGGCCATGACCCTTGCCTATCAATTCTTCCGCAAATTGATTAACGGGCTACGGATGCTCCGGGGTAATGCACGGGATCTGTTCTTGCCGGAAGAGAACAACATGGAATACCGCTATCTTGCCAGACGGATAGGCTACCAGCGCAAGGAGGAGCAGACCGAATCGGAACAGCTGCGCATCGACTTCGAAACCCACTCAGCCCGGGTGCGAAGTTTTGTGGAACGTCATCTAGGACGGGAGGCGATCCCCGGGGAAACCTCCGGCTCAGTGGTGGATCTGGTACTATCCGATAGCCTTTCCGAGGATTTGATTGCCCGGGTTTTACAGGAGGGTGGAATTCAGAACATCCAACGCGGTCTTGTAAACCTGCAAAGCCTGGCCGGATCCGGATCCCAGCGGGATACCTTTGCCCAGGTGATTGTCCTGGCATGGGACCAGATTAAAACCTCCACCGATCCCGACATGGCCCTGAACAACTGGGAGCAGTTTGTCCGGCGGCTTGAACACCCCGAGGTTCACTACAACCAGCTTCTCAGCCAGCCAAAACGCCTTGAACTGCTCATGCGGCTCTTCGCTTCCAGCCAGTTTCTCTCGGATACACTCATCCAAAACCCGGGATTTTTCCGGTGGATTACCGATCCTAGGGTGGTTGTGAAAGCCCGGGATCAAATCCGCATGGAAGAAGACCTGCGCATGGAGGCCGCAGAGGCGGAGAACCGAACTGACTGGCTGAACCGCCTGCGCCGGTTCCGGAAACGGGAAATCTTGCGCATCGGACTTCGTGACATCGGCCTGGGGGTAAAAATCGAGGAAATTATGGGAGAAATCAGCTTCCTGGCCCGGGCCTGCTGCGAAGTCAGCCTGGAGCAGGTATGGAAACGCCTGTCCCTGCCACAGGGGCCTGAGCCCTCCCGCTTCGTTGTCTGTGCCTACGGAAAACTCGGGGGCTGGGAGTTGAACTACAGCTCCGATATCGATTTAGTGGGAATCTACGAGCCCCAGGCGGACCGGAGGACCGAGGAAGAGGAGCAAGGCTACACCAAGGTATTCAGGACCCTCGTCCAAGACCTGACTGATTTTACCCAGGAAGGCCAGGCATACCGGGTTGATCTCCGTCTGCGGCCCCATGGAGCCAGTGGACCTATCGTTTCCACCCTGCCCAGTTTCATTGACTACTACCGCCATCAGGGTGACCTCTGGGAGCACCAAGCCCTGATAAAAATGAAACCCATCGCCGGCAATCTGAGCATCGGCGAAATCGCCCTGGACAAGATCCGCCCCGACTATATGAGCCGCTGGTCGGTTCAGGAAATCAAAGCCTCCATTGCCACCATGCGAGAAAAGGGTGTGACCGAGCATACCAAACACCGGCCCGGTCAAATTGATATTAAAAACGGCATTGGTGGTATCCGGGATATCGAATTCTTGGTCCAGGGAATGCAGCTTACCTCCTGCCACCGGGTTCCCGAAATCCTCACGGGGAATACCCTGAAGGGTCTGATCCTGCTTTTGCAGGCGGGGTTTCTTTCCCAGGGGGATTTTAATGCCCTGCGCCAGGAGTACACCCTCTTCCGAAGGATTGAACACTACCTGCAGGTTGCAGAGGACCGTCAGCGCCATAGCCTCCCGGAAAGCAGTTTCGAACGAATCAAGCTTGCCCGGTGTATCGCCCCCCAGGTCGACTCCCAGGAGTTCTACAAATCCTTAGAACACACCATGCAGGGGGTCCGCCAACGCTATGCAGCCTTTCTTTCCAAGGATAGCTCAGGCTAACCTGAAGCATCCCCGGGCCGCAACGCATCCCTATCGGACCAGCAGGATTGCCTCTCTTAAATGACGAGAAATACCGTCCCAATCCTGTGATGCCACCAGGGATTTCGGCACCATCCAAGAACCGGCGCATGCCAGAACATTGGGGAGGGACAGATACTCCAGGAGATTACCCGGTCCAATTCCACCGGTGGGCACAAAGCGTACGCCGGGATAGGGGCCGGAAAGGGCCTGGAGCATGGAGGGACCGCCAAGTACTCCAGCAGGGAACAGCTTCAACCGGGTTAACCCCATACGGATACCGTACTCCACCTCGGTGGGCGTCGCCACCCCAGGCAGCACAGCGGCTCCCTGATCCAGACAAAACCGCACAAGGTCAGCATTGAAACCCGGACTCACTACCAGCTCTGCACCTGCATCCAGGGCAGCCCGGGCATCCTCGATATGCAATACCGTTCCTGCACATATCAGGAGCTCGGGATGGACTTCCTTGACAGCCCGTATAACCTCGGCTGCACCGGCGACCCGGAAGGTGAATTCCAGAACCTTGAATCCAGCACTCCTGGCGCGGTCTGCGAGGGTTATGGCCATCAGGCTGTTCTCAATACTCGCTAAGGGAATGAGCCGTTCGAGGGAGAGCAGGGTAAATACTTCCTGAGGTGATCGTTTATTCATACCACCTAGTATCGGGAAGTTACATACAATGGGTAAGTACAACTCAAATACGGGAAACCTTGTCCTGGGGAATCTGAAGATGGCATAATAATGTGCTACCTTGGTAGCCTGCTGCTCTTTGGAGATACTTGGTCATGAAGGAGTAAGGATGCCGTCGGCACTGCATGACCGTACCATCGGTAGAGCGGGTAATACGATGCAGACCTCCCCGTGGGCGGCACTCCCCCTACTCTCCCCCTGGGCCTGGTTTCGGGGAACCCCGGTGTATTCGGCGCACGGTTCATGCAAAGCGGCGTTTTGAATGAACCTCAGAGCGTAGTAAAATAAAGAAACAATTGTCAGCCCGTACTTTGTTGTACTGTTATGAAAGACGGGTGAGGAGCGTTCCGGTGCAGATTAATATTGATGACCTTTACCGAACCTACGGAGCCATGGTCTTCCGGCGGTGTCTTTCCATTCTCAAGGATGAGGATGCTGCCCTTGATATCATGCAGGAGGTTTTTGTCGTGCTGTTACGAAAACAAAAGACCTTAGATTCCCGTGGTCCCTCAAGCTTGCTGTACACCATGGCAACCAATTTGAGTATTAACGAATTACACCGCCGCCAAAACCAGCAAAAGCGCATTGAGCAAACCAGAGAAGATTTTGAGATCCAGTCCCAGGATAACGCGGACGAACTGGTGCTGACCCGGCACTTTCTTGACCGTATTTTCACCCGGGAGGATGAGACCACAAAAACCATCGCCTGGTATCACTATGTAGAGGGCTACACCCTGGAAGAAACCGCTCATTTAGTAGGAATGTCCATGTCCGGGATACGCAAGCGCCTGAGAAAACTACGGGAACGGGGCCTGGCCCTGAAGGAGGTGTAAGAATGAGCTCTCGGAAACTTTATTATTCAGATGGAAGCAGAGTCTCGGACCTCACCGTGGAACAGGCGGTCTTGGGCGAGCTGGATCCTGAGAGGCTGGCCGAACTCAGAAAAATTCCGGGGTTTGATCAGGAGGTCCGGCGAAGGCGGGCAGAAGATCAGCAGTTTTTCGAAACCCACCCCCCTAAGACCATGATCGAGCAGATTGAAGCTCGGGCATCTGAATCACCTCGAAAAACCACTATTCTCCCCTTTCCAATCATGGGCGGCGTCGCTGCTGCTGCAGTCCTGGTAGTTCTACTGGCCGCAGGTCCTCTATCTGCACTGTTTACCAACCCGGGCGCACCTACTGACCAGGGGATCCGGTCCAAGGGCCTTGAACCGAGTCTGCACATTTTCCATCCCGACGAAACCACCCCCCAGGGGGTCCGTGAATTAGAGGATCGAAGCCTCGTCTCGGCCTTCGACACCCTGCAGATCAGTTATAATGCCGCAGGAAGGCGGTTCGGGGCGATCATTTCCATCGACGGCCGGCAGGTGGTGACCCTTCACCACCCTGAGCATTACAACGCCACCCCGGAACTGACCCCCAGCGGCGAGGTCCTATTACCCTACGCGTACCAAATCGATGACGCCCCGGACCTGGAGCGGTTTTACCTTATTACTGCAGCCGAAGGCTTTGACCTTGCCGGGCTCTTAGATCGAGTGAAGCGGCAGGCTGCCACCCAGTCCTGGTTGATCACCGGGGAGCTTGAATTGGGGGAAGATTACCAGGTTGAGATGATCACCCTGAGGAAGGAGTAACCATGAAACACGTAAAACCGGGGGTCGTATTCCTCTTTTTGCTTTTTGTTCCTACCCTCTATCTCGGCGGCCAGAGCGATCTTTCACCGGTCCGCCGCTTCGGGATTTTTATCGGCGCCAATGATGGCGGGCCTCAGCGGGAAACCCTGCGATGGGCCGTGTCTGACGCCAAGAGTATGCAATCGGTTCTCTCGGAATACGGGGGTATCCATCCCCGGGATACCCTGCTCCTGGAGGATCCCGGGCTGGCAATGGTTACCCAGCGGTTTCGAGAGTTAAGTTCGCTTTTACAGGAGGCCAAGTCCAGTTCCAGACGGGTGGAGCTCCTGGTGTATTACTCCGGTCACTCGGATGAGCAGGGCTTGATGCTGGGAAGTGAGCACCTGGAGTACCGGCAACTGCGGAATCTCATAGGCCAGGCCCAGGCCGATGTATCCATCGCGATCCTTGATTCCTGCGCCTCCGGAGCCTTTACCCGGACCAAGGGCGGGGTTCGTATTGCGCCGTTTTTGGTGGATGATTCCGCCGATATGTCCGGTCATGCCTATCTCACCAGCGCTTCGGAAACCGAGGCGGCCCAGGAATCCGACCGGATCGGTGCCAGTTTCTTTACCCATTTTATGGTTACCGGGTTGCGCGGAGCGGCTGATCATTCCAATGACGGCCGGGTAACCCTCAACGAGGCATATGAATATGCCTTCTCGGAGACCTTGAACCAGACCCAGAGCACCTATGCCGGGCCCCAGCATCCTAGTTACGATATTCAACTCAACGGCAGCGGCGATCTGGTTTTAAGTGATTTGACTGCAGCTAGTTCCGCCCTGACCCTGCCCCGGGACCTGGAAGGCCGGGTATACATTCGAACAGCCGAACACCGCCTGATCGCCGAGGTGGCGAAGGCTCCGGGCAGACCGGTTACCATCGGACTTGCTCCGGGAATATACACCATTTCCGTTACGAACCCCGATGGACTGTTGAGCACCTCCACCCGGGTTGGGATGTCCGGCCCCACCATGCTGCTCCGGGAGGATTTCCGTACGGGGCCCCTGGAGTACGCCCGGGTGCGCGGAGAGGTTCAACGCTCTCTGGACCCGAGCCTTCCCTCGGTACCGGGTGAACCGGTGTATCTGCCGGTCTACCCCAGCATTTGGCCGGGATTCTCCCTTTTCGGGCTGCATGATCCGGTAGTGACAAGCTTCTCAATCAGCCCGCTCTTGGCTGATGCATCCCAGGTGGCAGGGCTGCAGGTAGGGGGAATCGCCGGCTTCACCGGAACCCTCTACGGTCTCCAGGTGGGAGGCATCTTCGCCCAGGGCAAGACCATCAATGGCCTCCAGATCGGTGGAATATTCGCCACGGCGGACCAGGTGAACGGCAGCCAGATCGGGGGGATTTTTACCCGGGCCGAGGACGTTAAGGGCGTGCAGATTGCGGGTATTACTGCAGTTTCCCGGGGAGATGTACGCGGGGCTCAGATTTCCCCCGTCAATGTCGCCCAAGGCACGGTCTACGGTTCACAGATCGGGGTAGTGAATATTGCCCATGATATGTACGGACTGCCCATTGGACTATTCAGCTGGATAAAGAACGGAATTCATGACATTGCCTTCTGGTTCACCGGCGAGGAGGAGGGATGGGTTGGTTTCTTAAACGGGAGCCGGAACTTTTATACGAGTTTCGCCGCAGGCGTCCAGACCGAACCGGGGATTGCCGAGCTTGAGGGCCTGACGGTGAGTGCTTCGGTAGGATACCGGGCAAGCCTGGGCAGCCTCTTCTTCATCGATGCTGAATTAGGGCTGAAACGCCTCGGTACCGGAGCCACGGCTGGAGAACGCTTGGCAGGCATCTTTACCGGCCCGGGTTCTAATACCTTCCCGAATGCCCGCCTTCGGGCAGGCATCAGCCTGGGGAGTCTCAAGGGGTTTGTAGGCTTGGACGTGGACGGCTACATCCAGGGGTACACCAATCCGGATATTTTCACCAACCGGGATCTATCCCCGGAGGATGAGGAATTCATCCTCTCGCCCCGGGCCTTGATCGGCTTCAGCTTTCTCTAGGGCACCTGCTTGGGGGAACAAGACCTGTACGGTAGCACCTAGTACAGCGACGGGTTGCGCCCCCCTCCCCCAGGGGAGGGCAGTAATGTCCCTGGATAATTCCCCTGGGGCCCGGGGTCGCCCAGAATTATGGGTGCTGCCCCGGGGTCTCAAGCTCCATGAACCCGGATGATGAACCCCCAGTTTGCTGGCAGGGTTATCTCTGGGATTCCCCCATCGACCCGGGTTATGGGTAGATCGGGGTCCAGAAGGGACTCCCAGGCAGATCCGGCTAATTCGGGCATGGAAATCACCCTGTCATGATCCGCAATAGATATTCCCACCAATACCTGGCTATCCTCATACCTGCGCCGGAAGATAAGGTATTCCGAATCCACCTGCACCTGGGTATAGTCACCGTATAGGAGCTCGGGGGTCTGCTTCCGGAGAGCCATCAGCCGCCCCAGGGTTTCAACCAGCTCCGGATGGCCGCCCCGGGTCTTAATCTCCTGGACGCTTAGAGCCGGACGCAGAGGCCAATCATCCGAAGCCTTCACCCCCGGAACTGCGCTCTCACTGCCGTAATAGATGGCCGGAATACCGGGAATGGCTGAGAGAAGCAGGTACAGGGGAAACACCCCGTGGGCCTGGGTAAGTTTACTGGCAATCCGGGGCACATCATGGTTATCCAGGAAATTCACCATGGCCAGATGGGTGTAGAGCCCGGGTTCCTCAAACTGGCGCCGGAGAGCGTAGGCGATCTCGTACATGTTCCTGTCGTTCACGCTGGACCAAAATCCTTTGTAACACTCATAATTCGTAACCCCGTGAAGCCGGTCATCTCCGGCGATGGTGCGGTAGTCTCCGAAAACCTGTTCTCCGAAGAGCCAGAATTCGGGTTTCACCCTACCGGCCACAGCCCGGAGAACGGGCCAGAGTTGGGGGTCAATGACATCCGCCGCGTCCAGGCGAATTCCATCAATATCATACTCGGTGATCCAATGCCGGAGAGAATCGACAATGTAGGCTTGAACCTCGGGGTGTTCCACCCTCAATTTGACCAAACTCCAATGGCCATCCCAGGTATCGTATACAATACCATCACCCATGGGACTAGAGGGGTCGAAGGATAACCCGGAGAACCAGTGCCGATATGGAGACTGCTCCCTATGGTGCTGGACATCCAGGAAGCCGAAGAACCGGCGGCCCACGTGGTTAAATACAGCATCCAGTAGAATTCTAAATCCCGCGGATTTTAGTTGGGATAGGGTCCAGGCAAGATCCTCGTTGGTTCCCAATCGTGGATCCAGGGTTCGTAGGTCGATGGTATCGTACCCATGGCTCTCGGAGTTCCAGATGGGTCCCAGAAGGAGGGTATTGACCCCCAGTTCCTTGAGGTGGGGTATCCATTGTACCAGATCCCGAATCCTCGGCTTCGGTTCCATGGGCCCCGGATTATGATGCTCCGCTCCCAGGGCGCCGAGGGGATAGATGTGATAGATGATGGCCTGGGCTGTCCAGGACGGTGTGTGACGGGTCTTGATTTCCATTAACTCCTCCTGGCTTTTTATATACCGATCGGTATATAACTGTCAAGGTTAGGAGAAGATACCGTATAAAAAATGCTGGGCCATCTGATACACCCAGGAATCCGGCATATCATGTCCGGAGAATAGGTACCCATTCATAATCCCCGGCAGGGCCAGGGCAAGATTAAGTTCCTTGCCCCGGATGTTTCCGTGGAACTCCGAGAGCCGGGTAAAAAAGCTCACCAGCAGGGTTTCATGGCGTTTTCGAAAGGCTTCAATGCTTTGACGCTGCAGGCTTTCCGAGGGGGCCATGATGCT
Organism: Spirochaeta lutea; assembly: GCF_000758165.1. Taxonomy (NCBI): domain Bacteria; kingdom Pseudomonadati; phylum Spirochaetota; class Spirochaetia; order Spirochaetales; family Spirochaetaceae; genus Spirochaeta; species Spirochaeta lutea. Next base: position 65,915 of record NZ_JNUP01000031.1, read on the forward strand.
GCCCCAGAACCACCGGTATTCCCGGGGGTGCCCTTGATAGTAGCTGCGGTAAAACCCGATCACTCGTCGAATATCCATAACGACATCACCGGTAGCCCTGGCGACCCCCTCAAGCTCCTGAAGCAGGGGTTCACTGACCAAGGATTGCACGGCCGCTAACAACCCCTCCTTGTTCGTGAAATGGTAGTACAGGGTCGGCTTGGTAATCCCCGAGGCAGTACAGACCTCCTGAATGCCTACCCCGGAGTATCCGCGTTGGGAAAATAGGTCGAAGGCTGTTTCGAGAATGGTCGTTCGTGCGCTTCCCGGTTTTTTAGCGGATTGTTTTTTACCGGGCTCATGGCTGCTTGGTGGATTCATGGGGGTAGTGTACTTTGCCCCGGAACGACCTGCAAGCTCCCGTCTGTGGGATGATCACCAGCAGACAGGGAAGCACCTGGCAAAAGAAAGCCGAACCAGTGCGCTCCTACTGGTTCGGCGGGGGGTGTTACGCCCACCGGTCCGGTGCGATCCAGGGACCGGGGGGCTGTGGTTTGTACCTAGGTACCGCTATTCGGACTGATTAGCAATCGTAATACAGATCATACTCCAAGGGTGTGGGCTGAAGCTTCATGGGCTCAACCTCGCTCTTTAGGCGGAATTCTGCATACGCTTGGATGAACTCTTCATCAAAGACATCGCCTGCGGTAAGCCAATCCTTATCGGCCAACATTTCGCGGATGGCCTCCTCCTGGGTTGCGCAGGTAGAGGGGATGGACTGAGCCTCTTCGGGGGGCAGATCGTAGATGTTTTTATCCAGAGCTGCACCCGGATCGATCTTGTTTTTAATACCGTCAATCATTGCCATGGTCATGGCAGCAAAGTTCAGGTACGGAGACCCTGAGGCATCGCCGCAACGGAATTCAAATCGTCTGGCCTTATCGCTGGTTACATAGGGGATTCGAATGGCCGCGGATCGGTTTGTTGCGCTGTAAGCCAACTTAACCGGTGCCTCATAGCCGGGTACCAACCGCCGGTAGCTGTTGCCCGTGGGATTGGTAAACGCCTGAATTGCCCGGCCGTGCTTCAGCAATCCGCCAATGGCGTAGAGTGCAGTCTGACTTAGGTTGGCGTATCCGTCACCCGCGAAGGTATTCTTTCCGTCCTTCCAGATGGATGCGTGGGCATGCATACCCGAACCATTATCACCGAACATCGGCTTGGGCATAAATGTAGCAGTCTTCCCATGCTTATAGGCGGTATTCTTCACGGCATACTTATACTTATGCACCAAATCGCCAGCGGTTATAATGTTCCCGAACTTAATACCAATCTCTCCCTGGCTGGTGGCAACCTCATGGTGATGGAGATATACGGTCATCCCCATGTTCCGCATATTCGTGACAATCTCACTCCGCAGGTCCATCTGGGTGTCCTGGGGAGTAGCAGGGAAATACCCCATCTTGTGGCGGATTTTATGACCGAGGTTCACCCCGTCCTCCCCGGTGGTCCAGGGTCCTTCCTGGGAATCCACCTCAAAATAGGATCCCCGAGGTTCAATGTAGTATCGAACGCCATCGAAGATGAAGAACTCAGGTTCGGGGCCGAAGAATATCTCGTCCCCAATACCGAGGCTTTTTAGGTATTCCAGGGCTTTGTGGGCAATATTTCTGGGAGCCCGCTCGTAGCGTTCCCCAGTACGCGGCTCATAAATATCTCCGAAGATAACCAAGGTTTTTTGCTCCCGAAAGGGATCCACAAAGGCCGAAGAAAGGTCGGGCTTAAAGATCATGTCTGACTTTTCTATGCTCTTCCATGCCCGAATAGATGAACCGTCAAAGGGGATACCGTTTTCCAGTTGATCCTCGTCCAATTCTGAGGCGACAAAGGTCGTGTGCTGCAACATACCGAACATGTCTCCAAACTGAAGATCCACATATTCGATTCCCTCGTTTTTGATTCTGTCTAATAATGCAGAAGCTGCCATGTTTTACTCCTTTCATGTAGCTTAGGTTCTTTTTTCATACAATCTTGTAGGAAATATAGCGAGGACTTTCATTCATGTAAAGGCTAGGATCGAGAAATTCAGAAAAAAAAGAAAAAAACTTTAGATGTTCATTCAAAATCGAGGTTTGAATAAACCATAGGCCGGATTAACCAATTCGTCCGGAAGCGGTGCCTGGGACGATGCTCCGTACACTGCATAGGGAGAGGTTGTTTCGAGACGAGGCAAACAGTAGATAGTGCGCAAAAGGTTGTAACATTGCATCCCGGCAACACCACCCATGGGTGGACGTACTGATTGCTCCACTATATCTGGTGTCGTTTACAACCTTTTCGCACTACACAAGCAATACTGAGGGAAGGCCGGGGATGAAATCAGACTTACTGAGGAAGTTGTTTGCATTTAGCGGGTGGGCATCCTAAACTAAAGAGGGAGCTCGGCTTAACCTTACCTTCCACCGATGCTCCCTTTCATTCGCCTCCGGTTCGTCCGGAGGCTTTTTTGTACCCTAGATAGTCTAGGTATATCCGTATAATCGGCTCAGGATCTGCAACAGTTAACAGCTTTTTACCGAAAGGAGGCCCACTCTGGACAGGGAGTGCTCCGGGTGCCCCGGATTGCCACAAATCCGCTTTTTATGCATACTGTAGTCCTATGTTCCGGTAGCTCAGCTGGATAGAGCAGCTGCCTCCTAAGCAGCAGGTCAGGCGTTCGAATCGCCTCCGGGACAAAGAACCTGAGACCGGGGCCGATTGCAAATGAATTCTGCAATCGGCTCCGGTCTTTTTTTTCTATCCCGGATGACGGCGAAGGGAGGAAGCACGCTGCTCCCACGCCGGGGACCATCCGGAAAATACCGGGTAGATTTCCGGCCCCGAAGGGTTATACTGGGGAGTATGGACCATAGAAAACAGAGCATCCGTTCAGCAATCCGGGTAGTAGGCATCTATGCGGCCCTTGGTTCCCTTTGGATTCTCTTCTCTGATCGCATTACCCAAGTGTTATTTCAAGATCCCGAACTGTTTCTTCAGGCCCAGACCATCAAGGGCTGGCTGTATGTTCTTACCACGGCAGGGTTGTTGTATGTTCTGATACATAACGAACTTGGAATTCAACGCCGACACAACGAAGAAACGAAGGCTCTCAGCAGGGAGCTGCACCACCGCGTGAAAAACAATCTACAGCTCATGTTGAGCCTGATTAATCTGCAACAGGATCAGTACCGGGAGTCACCGGAAACCTCTAAGGCCTTGGGAGAAATGTACCTCCGAATGGAGTCGATTTCCCTTATACATGAACAGATGTACCAGGTTCGTTCTCTCGCCTCGGTCAAGCTCAAACCGTATTTAGAGGAGTTGAGCGCTTCAATCGCTTCCCACTATGCCCTGGGAAATACCCTGGGATCTCCGGTGGAACTGGCTATTGATGATTATGAGCCCCACATCACCGAGGCCCTGCCTATCGGCTTGATGGTAAATGAGTTTATTGCCAGCGCGGTTCGTAGACATATTAGCAACCCGGGTGACATTCGAATCACCATAGAAAACCAGGAACAGGCCGGGTACATTTGGATAGCAGTATTCTTACAGACCCAAGAGGAAGAGCTGTTCTCCAACCATCCGGAAAACCGTCTCAGCGAGACCCTGATTCAGAGTCTGGCATCCCAGCTCGGCGGCACGTGGACCAAAAACCAGGGCGACAGTGCCCTGGTGTACGAATTGAGATTTAAAAGACAAACAGACCAATTACCCCGGCAGCGAGCATAACGATAAGGGGATGCAGCTTCTTGACGCTGAGCAAAAGGGTTAAGGATACAACGAAGATAACCAGAACCGGCAGGCTGACGACGGCTGAACGGCCGAAGCTCCAGGTTGCATGAATCAGAAGAGCAAGGATGCCAGGACGCAGGGACTGCATGAATCGGGGAAGCAGCCAGCTACGTTTCGGAGTTGCGGGCATCCGCCGTTTGAGGATATTCCGCAGCAGCACAAGCAGAGTCAACAGCAGTACCGAAGGCAGAACGACCGACAGGGTCGTTAAAAAGGCCCCAGGGATTCCGAACCCGGAGAAGCCGGTATAGGTTGCCGTATTAATGGCTATCGGCCCCGGGGTGAGCTGGCTCAGGGTTATGGCGTTGGTCATCTCCTGGGCGGTGAGCCAAGCGTGGTTCTCAACGATCTCATGAAATATAAGACCGACGATAACCATTCCCCCGCCGTAGGAACCGATTCCAATGAGAAAGAACGAGGTCAGGAGTTCCCAGAGACTCATCCGGCCCTCCCTGAGCGATACCTGCCGTCGCCACGGTGCGGCAGAATAAATCGAAGGACCAGGGCAATGAGAACGATGAGAAGGGGATGAAGGCTGGTTACCAAAACAAGAGCAAAACAAAGGACCGCCACCGCCATGGAAATGACGTCGCGCCAAACAGATTTTCCAAAAAGCAGGGTCGAGTAGGCGATTTGAGCTGCCACTGCCCCAGACGCTCCGGTGAAAAAACGAGTTATCCAGGGATTCTCCAGTTGTCCACCCAGGACCAGGAGGATAAACAGTATAATCAACACCGAGGGAAGAACGACCCCAAGAACCGATAGCACCACCCCCAGCACGCCGGCGAATCGAAGGCCCAGCATATATCCCATATTAACGGCGATTGCCCCCGGCACCGAGGTGGAGAGGCTCACATAGTCGGTAAACTCCTCATCGGAGAGTATGCCTCGGGAAACCACCAGTTCATGATGCATGACCCCCAACATGGCGACCCCGCCTCCAAAGGTCAGGGCCCCAATCTTAAAAAAAAGACCGAAAAGCTGGAGGGGAGGAATGGGACGATCACTATGGTCCTGGGATTCCAGGGGTGAGGATGGTTGGTTCGGGGGATCTTCGGAGCCTCCGGGCTTATGTTGCTGTTCCGACGATTCAGCCATGGGTGATTATTCCTTTCCAGGCGGCACAAGAGATAACCGTCCGAGCAACCCTAAGAAATCCCCGTCATGGCTGGTTAAAAACCCGTCGCCGTACTGCTCCGAGAGGTCCGGTGGGGTTTGGGCTGCATCAGAGCCCAGGAGTTCAGCGCCTCGGCTATCCTCACCGTCCTCCTCAAGAGGCTGGGATTCAAGAAGCTGCCGGGCAAGGCGGGTTACCCCCGCCCACAGGGCAAGCTCCTGAGCAATGGGTTCGGGTGTCCTGTCTATGGCCACCTCAGCCAGGAGTGCTTCACTCTTGATAACGGATTCTATGGTATTGCCGGATCCGAGCAGGTTCACCCGCAGCGACAACAGAGCATCTTGAAAAAAGGCTGTAGTAGCCTCAGGTGATAGTGACGGTCTAGGGCTTGTTTCCTCGGTTTCTGGTTTCTGGGGTTCAGGTTGAGGGTTCTCCACCATCGGGGCGGTACCTGCTTCTGCGGATTGATCCTGGGCGCGCAGCCAATCTGACAAATCCACAAGACCGCCTTGGGGTGTGATAACCAGTCTCTGAAAATACTGTGCGTCCCCGGAGATCACAGACCTACCGCGGTTTATTCCCCCGGAACTCACCCCCGCATTACTTACCAGGTATACTACCCGACGCACAATTCCCCGGTAATCCATGGAGTAGACCTGATTCTGAAAAATCAGCGGTTCACCGGACTGAAAAAAATCCGGAAACTCCAGAATCTGGTACAACCCCTCCTGTTGTGCCATGGCGGGTACAAACTCAAATAAGCTGCGGGAAAGCTCCACCTGCTCTTCTTCCGCTAAGGCCGAGGTAAGCCCGAAGTCAAGGAGTATTCGTGAAGTCCAGTAGGATCGAGCAAGGGTATGGGGCGCCACACCGTTCTCTTCAGGCCCGGATGAGAACCTGCTGATGCGCCGTACAACAAATCCCTGGAGATCCTCTGGGGTTTCTGGAGATTCCAGGGGTTTAATAGCGACCCCATAATCTGCACTAACACAACCCGAAAGAAAGAATACAGCTAAACTAATCCACAATGGCCCCAAGCCATACAAACCCCGTGGTGAGGATTTCTCCCTAGGGTGATTATTCTTGGTTGTTTCAGCAAACAGGCTATCCCGTGCGCCGCTGAGGAAGTGACGATTACCCATGCCGGTATGGTATCATGGACCAAGACTCCGAGCCAATGCAGCTTCTAACTCATCCTCCATGTATTCCCGTGAGATTACTGTGATCTTCGGATCGTCTTCTGTCCGAAGACTGTTTTCTTCATCGGGCACGAGGATAATTGGTATATCTAAACCAAACCGTTTTCGTATTGCAAATAGGAGCTGTTGGTGAGATACCTTCCTGCACTGTCCGATGACTACAACAATACTCGGGTCAAGCTCGTAGTTAAACTTCAGATTGGCAAGAAAATCAGTCCCGTCGACAAAATTCTCTACAGCTAGGTGGAATGTATCAAGGCAGCGGGTAACCACATCAAAATCCTGGGGAGCAGGGCAAAGCACAAGGCAATTCCGAAGGGTTTCTGGTTCTACTCCCCTGCCGGGATCCTCCTCCACCAAGAGGGGAACAGCACAGGTAATGCATACACCGTTCTGGGAAGTATCCACCCGTAAGCGACCGCCCTTTATCTCCACCAGCCGCCGGGCGAGGGCAAGGCGAATTGGCTCCCCCCAGGATTTATCGCCAGGGGAAGACATACCCTGGGCCTTACGAATATGCTCCGGTGGTTCATGATCGCCGCCTCCCGGCACGGAGGCCTTGCCTGCGGCCTCAAATACCAATACACGGAACTGTCCAAGATCTTCGGCACAATATACCGTAAGGCTCATCCGGTGGAGCCGAAAACTGTCTCTGAGAGCTAGTAAGATATTCATGAGCAAGAAGGTTAAGCGGACCTCATCGCCACCCACCTGCTCAGGCACCTCAGAAGTAAGTTCCAGTTCAAGCGCGCAATCCTGAAGGGCCATCGTCGTTGTCCACTCCAGAGAAACCTGATGTAACACCTCCCGGATGTTAAACCACCCATGACGAATCCTATCCACCCCAGATTCAAGCCGAGCAACGTCCATTATTTGTTCAAGCAGAGCCTCGAGTTGGCGGGACTGCTCATGAATAATCCGAACATATTCCTGTTGCATCCCCCGGGAATCCTCCTGAAGCAGATCCGAGAACCCAATTATAGTATGTAGGGGATTCCGCAGTTCATGGCTCATACTTGCAAAAAAGATCCGCTGAGCCTGCTGAGCTTGTTCAAGCTCCAAGGTTCGCTCGGCAACCACCTCCTGCAAATTCTTGGTATACCCGCTTAGGGAAAGGGCCATGGTATTGAAGACCGTTACCAACCGCCCTACCTCATCATGTATCCCCGGCTCCAGGGGACTGTAGGACCCTGTTTCCAAGACTGTATTGAATCCCTGGGCGGCGGAACTCAGAGCAGTGATCCGACCTATCAATCTGCTCTGCAGCATCCAGTACACAATCCCGAGCATTACCAGGTAAAAAAGGAAAAAGAGAACGGCGACAACCTCAATTTGCCGATTTGCCCATGGCGTCCCTTCCGCCGCAAGGCTAGTTTTTACCAAAAGGGCCGGACCCCCGAAGGCTTCCAGCGAAAATACCTCTTGGGTGGAGGTTGCCGGGCTGCCGACTTGCGCCAACTCTTCTCGACGTACATACACCTCTGGGAGATTCGACAGAACAACCCGACCCTTTTCCCGGTTGAATACCACATAGTTAATGGAAAATGCATCCTGGATGAACCGCCAATGTTCCAAGGGAACACGTTTTACCAGTACAAGTGAAAGCTCCCCGCTAATCTCCGGAAGCAACCGGAGCATCCAAAGGTTTTGGCCATCCTCAAGGAGCACGTCACGCGGCCGGCTTCCCGTGGCGGCCATCTCTATGGTAAGCGTTTCAGTATGAATCACCGGTTCTTTTGCAGCCGGCACTGTAAAGAGTACGAGCCCATTTGAATTCAAGCCAAATATTTGATCTACGCTCAAAAAATTTTGTTGATCTATCCACGAGGAAACGTGTACATACGCAGACTGTTTCGGCAGACCGCGTTCAATGATTCGATGGGCAACCATCAGGGAGAGTTGGGTATCTTCTAAATACCCAATAAAAACCTGGGCACCGTACCGCTTCTGGGAATCAAGGGTCCGCTGGATTTCTCTGGTGTAGAATCCGGTGTAGACAATAAAAAACAGAATCAGGGGGATCAATAACAGGCCGCTAAATAATCCAAGCAGCCACAATCCGAGGCTCCGCTTTCTCAGATTATTGACGGTGGATTCTCCCATCAGTAACTCCCTCGACTTCCCCCTGCGTGCTTAGGGCATCACTGAGAATCGAAACCGTGGTTCGGGGTTCAATCCGCGAAGGCTTTATTTCCCAATCCTGGAAAAACGTGTATCCATCACCGCCATCAAAAATATATTTCTCCACGGCTAGGGAATACACACCATCTAACCTCAATGGACTCCCCGCAATCGTTACAGCCTCCGGGGAAAGAACGTACCCCTGATCATCCACCGTGTATGCAAAACGAATTCCGGAGACCATCAGGAACCCCCTCCCCATTTCAGGATGCCCGATAAACTCCAAACTATAATTCAAGAGAGACAAGATCTGCTCACCCGTCAATTCCATAAAAACGAGATTTCCACCGAAGGGATAGGCTCTGTACACATCCGCCATGGTGATTTCCCCTTCCGGTAGCCCATGACGCATTCCACCTGCGTTTATGAGCACTGCATCAAGCTCGAACTCCTGCCGAAGGAGATCGGTAAATAGATTCCCCAAGGCGCTCTCTTCCTCAAATGAATGGTCTATGGGCTGATCTGCCCTGGTGAGGGGCGTATCAAGAATACCCTGAGTCAGAGCCTTTACCTGGGATAAAATAGGTTCCAGGCGCTTCGAGGGCTGAACGGTACTCTCTAAAACGGGGATTTCCCAATACTGGGAACTAGAGGGATCAAATACCGTCACTAGCTGTCCGCCGATGATATCCTCATTATGTACACCGAGGATCTCGGTTTCTGCCAGAGCAACGCTATCCGCTAGGGATACCGCTCCATCCCCGGATGAGTCACCGGGATTGGAGTCTGGATCGTCAAAATCCCATTCGGTGATTCGATACAATCCAGATATGGTTTCACCATCGACGCCGGTCTCTATAATATCCACATCCGGCAGAGCGGCTATTTCTAACAGGATCCCAGGCAGAGTTTCGCCATCGAACACCCCAAATCCCCCGGCGATAACCATCACCTTCTCAACGCCCCCAAGTCGCAGGACCTCCATCTCCTCCAAGACTGCCTCAAGGGGATCAATGAGACGTATCCCTTGGATGTGTTCTGGAAAATTCTGCGTTGTTACCTGGGGGGGAGAAAGGCCGATAATACCGAATCGCCCATCTTCACTTACAATAGATCCTTTGATAAATGGAATCCGCGCCCCGAAGGTATCCCGAATATTCGCACCCAGGAAGGGGAAGCTAGCCCGTCTAGCCTGTTTTTCAAGGATTTCCATACCGAAATAGAATTCCCTGACCCCGACGATCAGGGCATCAAACCCCATAAGGTTCATAATATCAACGAGTGGAAGTCCATCGGTTACATATGATTCGGGAGTACCGTAGAGCATATTGTAGGTACCCAAAAGCATGAGCTCCCGGCGGGGATTTTCTGCAGCGACTGTGTCGACCGCTCCGGCGATGAGTCCCAATCCACCCCGGTAATCATCCTCCTCTGCCTGGGGAAATACCCCACCCCGGAGGCTATAGACCTGCACCACTAGGGGTTCCGGACCCGAATCACTGCAACCCGAAACGGTAAGCAGGGCTAATAGAGGAATAACACTGAGAGCAATCCGTATTTTCACCCAAGTACTATACCACAACTGGATCGTTCCCGATATGGCTAACTGCTACCTCCACCCCAGCCAAGGATACCACACCCCTTGTTAGCGAGTAGGAATGGGAGATGCCATCAACCACAACCTCCAGGACAGACCAGTGCCCCACAAGCTTCGGAAACACCCGGACAGGGCCGAAACCTGAAGAAATCCGGGAGATCCGAAGAGCAGGAACCCCGTCAGGCCGAATGTATCCTCCTACTTGAAATTCCGAATGATCCCCCTGCAGATAGTCCTGGCTCTCACCGTCATCGGCATGGTACACAAGGCTCTCCCCCGGCCTATCCGAGGGAGGATCCCCCTCCCTACCGGCCCGGGGTACAAATAGCAGGGTGATAGAAGTGAGATCAATCCGGGGACTTCTGTCATCTTCCTCCGGGGACCGGAGGGGAATAACTGCATTTTCCCGAAAAAACAGGGGGGTTGTATGAACAGTCGTCTTAACGGATACCTGCCGGGGCCCTGAGATCCATGATCCCGAGAGGATTGAGTACCAGGCTCCAGTCGGGATACGCACCGAGCGTTCAGTATCCCGGGATGTCAGGATCGGTGCATGGAATATCCAAAACCCCAGATAATATTGATTATCCAGGGTAGTCAGATCAAACTCTGCTGAATCTCCAGGGGTTTCGTGATAAACCATGGGTCTCATGATGGGCTCGCCTGTTTTCTCATGATGAACAAAAAGGCTGTAGATATAGGGGAGAAGTCGGTACCGACTCTTTATATATTCCCCCACCACTTCAAGGGTCAGAGAATCTCTGGTCCACGGCTCCTGATCCGCCGAAGACAGGACGTTATGATTTCTGAAGAAGGGGAATAAAAACCCGGCCTTATACCACGCCCTCATAAGTTCCGCTGAAGCATCCCCAGCAAATCCCGGCACATCGGGTCCGTTGAAGGGGATGCCGGATACACTCAGGCTAAGACTAATAGCTATGGTCCCAGCTAGATGATGATCGTTGGAAACATTATCCCCCGTCCAAACAGCAGAATACCTGCTTGAGGATAAAAATGCACTCCTACTCAAGACAAAGGGCCTCATACCGGGATGAGCCAGTTCAAGCCCGGCCCGGGTTGCCTGGGCCATGCCTAGGGCATACTGATTATGGTAGGTCATATGATTATCGGCCCCATGGTTAAACCGCATATCCTCCAAGGGACTTGAGCCTGTGGAAGGATCATTCATGTCGATCCAGTACCCGCTGAAGCCCAGGCCGGTAAATTTCTTCACCTGGTCTGCCCACCATTGCCTGACCTCAGGAAGGGAAAAATCCGGAAAAACCGTGATCCCCGGCCAAACAAATCCGACATAATCAAGATCCTCCTGGGTTTTACAAAATATATTCCGGGAAACCCCATCCCGATAGACGTCCCATGTCTCATCGCGTTTTATTCCGGGATCTAAAATGGGTATGATGCGATTCCCCTGGTTGGACAGCCCTTGGATGGCATCGGAACCACCCGGGAATCCCTGCTCCTCCAGGGTAAAGACCCGGTAACCCCGCATGTATTCAATATCCAACCACAGCCCGTCGTTCGGTATGCCATGACGGATGTAGCCCTGGGCTACCTGCTCCAGTTGCTCCTGGGACTTATAACCCCATCGGCATTGATGATGCCCCAGAGCCCAGAGGGGAGGCAGGGGAGTACATCCTTGAAGCCGCTGAATCTTAGAAACTACCCCGGCCATGGTTTCATCCACGATTACATAGATCTCAGGCTCTCCGTCCTGGGCTCCTACGTACCAAAGGGGATCAGGCTGGATATTTTGAAACGCGAAGATTCCCTCCTCAGCCCCGGTATTCATAAACGGCGCACATGGATTATTCACCACCAAACCCGTATACCGAATACACCCATCCACTATCTTCCTCCGGATGAGTACCGGCAGAGAAACGTACATGGGATCCGTCTGGCCGCTCTCAACCTCCTTCATGGAGAAGTCGCCAAAAACATCGGTATTCCAGAATTGGGTTCGTACCCCGGAACGTTCAAATCCCTGCTTCTCACCCATTCCGAAAAACCCCTCATCACCATCGAGGGGAAAACAAACCATCCACTGAGATCCGTTCACCCCGAAGGCCTGGTCCGCCAATCCCTCCAACACCACCTCTCCCTGGAGGGTTAACCGGACCTGCCCGTCAGCCGTAACGGTTCCTTTAACCCTGGAGTCTTCCCGGGAGAACGCCTGATCTTCTAATACCGCCTGGCTGTAACTCCCCTTCGGCCATCGTTGTAGATTGGTGACCGACAGACGGAATACATCCCCTCCCAACTTCTCTAATATGAAAGTTGATTCATCGTTTTTACTGAAAGAAAAGTTATAGGGCGTAGGAATCTTATGAAAATACACAATGAGCCTCCGGAAGTCTTGAGATAAATGGGAAAATGTGTGATACAATGCAGGAACGAGTAATTTTTACTTGTATGGCAGACCATCCTTCCACGAACCCCCATGTACCCCCGTACTGAAGTGGAAGGATGGGACTGCCTTTTTTTATGGTATCATGTTTTCAGATTTTGTAAACCGGTTTTTTAAACCGATTTAGTAATTTCCTTGCGGTCTTTTTCAAGGGCCTGGCCATGGTCTAGGTACGGTCGGATTTGCGAAATCCCCGCATCTCCTTGGAAATCTGTTTCCAAAACCGTTTATTGGCGGATAAAGCCTTCGGATCTACCTGTCGCTCAATATAGGCAACCTCGCGTTTCATATCCAGATACCGCTGAAAGCGCTGATATTCCAGCTCACCCGAGGCCAGGGCCCCTTGAACTGCACAGCCGGGCTCACCCTGATGACGACAATCAGAAAACCGGCAATACTCCGATAGTGCTTCAATCTCTGGAAACCCTCCATCCACCGTATCCGAACCACCCCAAATCTGAAGTTCCCGCAGTCCCGGGACATCCAAGAGTAGATTTCGCCCTACACGGTACATCAGTTTGCCCGTGGTAGTATGGCGGCCTTGAAAATCCGCCCTCAGGCCACCCTCCTTGGCCGGAAACAACCTGTCCCGCCCGGATGCCCCCTCGGCTGCCCTTAATGTATTTATTAGGGCGGACTTCCCCACCCCGCTTTTACCGAGCATGGATACGGTGGATACACCCCGGGCCGAATCAAGCTCCTCCCGTAAGGTGTCCATGCCCAAACCGGTTTTTGCAGAGGTAAGGATGACCGGGACTCCCGGCGCAGCGGACTCGGCCTCTAGAATGCATCGCTGTGCATATTCAGTATCCGCGCAGTCGGCCTTATTGAGCACAATGACCGGTTTTGCCCCGGATTCCCAGGCGGTAGCCACTGCACGTTCAACAAATCCGGGAACAAAGTTCCTACCGCCGTCCAGGGAGAATACCAGAATAAGGCTCTGCAGGTTTGCACAGATCACCTGCTGCTGAATGACTTCCCCCGCTACCTTGCGGCTTACCTCCCCCTGCCTTGGCAGAATGTACTGAATTACCAGCCTCGGTTCCTCTCCCGCCTCGGCATCCGCTGGAATCCCCGCCTCGGGAATCTCAACTCCCACCCAGTCACCGGGAACAGGAAAATCTGCCGGACCTGCTGCCCGGTACGCAAAGGCGCCGCTGACCCTCCCATAGGCCTCCCAAGATGGATGGAAGCCCTCGGATCCGTCTTTCTGATCACCGGCAGTTGCGGCGCCGGCTAGGCGGTAGCGGTGGCGGTCTTGGCCAATAACCCGGCACGGAACCAGGCCCAAGCCGGGACCCGGTCCCTGCCTCCAAGCAGCCGCCCAAGACTCGTTCCATCCCCATTGGGATAGACCTGAATTAGCCGAAAACTGATCTGTCTGGTTTTCTGTATTCTCTTTCATACCGTACTCTCCTGACCGAGCCGCATAGGAAACGGCAGGGCCGATAGGGGATGTGCCGCTAGACGCAGTAACGTATTTTCATCATCGTCCCCTGCGATTCTATTGGTTCTAATGAATCCACAGGCAGTACAACGATGGATAATGCTCCATTCTTTGTTTCGCTGGACCCAAATACCGATCGGTTCCATCAAACCCCTACAACCGGACCGCCTGTCCCCCGGGCGAATGTCCATATGCCGGCTGTATAGGCAATACGGGCAGTGATTTCGATTGCTCGTTCCATTGGCTGTGGGTGTTACAGCTCTTCCACAGTGACTGCAGATGAAACTCTCATGAGTTGTGTGAATATATTGTTGTTGTTGTCGTGACATAACCATCGCCTCGCGTTTTCTCATAGCCCAAAAGAGAACTCAGAAGCCCGGACTTTGGATGAAAACCTTAGAATCCGGACAGTCCGACGAAGGTGATGAAGGATATTAGGACAATTCTTGCCCCAGAAACCTATAGATACACCGTTCTCCTGGCTGCGTAAAGTGTGATTCCCGCGCTGGATAATGTGATGTCCTGTTTTGTGAGCGGATTAATATGCGAGAGAGCTCGAAGGGAAGGAAAACCCGGAATACCGGGAAGGAAGGAAGGGTACTGACAAGGTTTTAATCAATCAGTACTACGAAATACTTACCAGATTCCGTCCCTAAAACAGGCCCACTTTTTCTACCAAGGCTGTCATTAACTACCTCCGTTACATAATGATACCGGAATAATACACCGGTCTTGAGGAGTATGGCAAGTATTTTCAGGGTAGGGATTACTAAAAACAGAGTTTAAAAAACCATGTGAGGATCCCGTGGACGAGGCAGCCGTCGGGTCACAAGGCAGGTTACTACTGCCCTTTCTTATTGGTCCTTCCGCCCAGTAAGCGGGAAGCCAAACTCCAGAATCGGTTCGGCTGCTGTCCAGCCGCAGCCTTATCCCCGGGGTCCTGAGTAGCGGCGGGACGCTCCAAGGGCCTTATCTCAAGAGCCTTGGTTCCCAGGGTACAGATGACATAGGCGATTTCACCCCGCTTATCCAGTACCGGGGTGAATTGCATGGTTTTACCACCCCCGGTACCGCTTACAGGAATATGGCTGCGATCCAACTCCGACAGTATATGGGGGATTTTTATGCCCGGAAGGAGTGTGGTTAGGCTCTCATTCAGCAGCTTCCCCGGATTACTTTCGAGTTTTTTCGCAAAATTTGCCGAAACGTATCGGATTACTCCCTTCACATCCAGGATCACTATAGGCTCTTCTGAATGGCTGGTTAGAATTCGGACCAGGCTGGATAAGCCGTGGATCTTTAGGGCTCGCCGGGTATTGAGACCGATTATTTGCTTGTTATAGGTTAAAAACAGCTCTCCCAAGGGTCCAAGTCTGCGTTTCCAGAGGTCCGAATCAGCAGCATACACCGAGCGCTGGGAGAACAGGGCCTCCGCCCGGTACAGATTTCTCTTGGCTGCCACCACCACTGAAACCACAACGATCAAGAGCAGAGCAGCGATCAAAAAACAGGCAAATAGTAAGGCTTCCGCCTGAGTTTTTAAACCCGCCTCCTGGTAAACCAGCCGATATCCTGCGACACCGAGCCCAAGGACCCCCCCTAGGCCGATCAGGGATACCAGCCAGAACCCAATCTTCCGAAGTAACATCATCCTGGGCCTTCCTAGACGTGTTTGAGTTGTTCGATATCGCCGTTGTACCCCACTACAATAAGGATGTCATCCTCTATCAACGGCTCATTTCCCTGGGGAAACACAAGATTCTCTGTGCGGATACTATTCCCTTCCTCATCCACATCCAGGGCATTTCGCTTGATCGCTACCACGGTTAGTCCTAATTTCTGCCGGAGAGAGAGGCCGGCCAGGGTCTTCCCGTAAAACTCCTCAGGGCAGTATACCTCAGCGATGCTTATATCCTTTGAGAGGGGGGTGCGGTCCAACACCTGGGGGGCGATAAGCCGTACTGCCAGCCGTTCACCCTCATCCTCTTCAAGGTTGATGATGTCGTCTGCGCCGACCTGAATAAGGACTTGTCGATGGATGTTGGTCAGGGCTCGGGAAATTATATATTGCACGCCATTGCGTTTAAGCAATGCCGTTGCGAGGATGCTTCCTTCGATATTATCCCCTATGGCAACCACTGCTACATTTACATCCTCCAGAGCGATCTGGGCATACCCCCCCTCATCGGTAGCATCCATCACCACGGCCTGGGTGACCATATCCTTAACACCCTCAATGCGACCTGGATCGCTATCAACCGCAATGACAGAAGCACCCCGGGATGACAGCACCTCACAAACCCTCCGTCCAAAGGTACCAAGTCCGATTACTGCAAACACGTGTTCCTGTTTTTTTGCCATATCTACCTATCCTATCATGAGTTCTTTTTCTGGATATATAATCCTGGATGGATTCACCCGGGTGCCCAGGGCGGTAAGCAGGGTTAGAGGCCCTAACCGTCCCATGAACATAAGCAGACTTACCACAACTCGTCCAGGATCTGTAAGATCACCGGTAATTCCCCGGGATAACCCTACGGTTCCAAAGGCTGAAACCGTTTCAAAGAGGAGGTCTAAAAAGGGACCGCTCTCAGTAATCAGTAACACTAACAGTCCCCCCAGCACTGCAACGATACCAAAGACAAATAACAGCAAGGCGTTGGTACCTGTCCGGGAATCAATAGCAGCCCCGCCAATGAGCACCTGCTCTTCTCCCCGGAACCGACTTCGAATATACGCAAGGATAACCGCTGCTGTATTCACTTTAATACCACCGGCCGTACTTCCTGATGCTCCGCCGATAAACATCCAGATTATCATGATAAGGGTTACACTCGGACCGAGGGGTGCCATGGGAACGGTGTTAAACCCTGCCGTCCGGAGAGTCACTGATTGAAAAAAGGCCGCAAGGTACTGTTCGCCTAGATTGTACTCAGCCATCACAGAGCCGTGTTCTAGGGCATAAAACACCACCATCCCCAGGAGGATAAGCACCCCAGTCATTACTAATACAACGCGACTATTTAGGGTCAACCGTTCCCGGATTTTTGATAGCCCGGACCATCGGATGAGATTGGTCATGACCGCAAAACTCAAGCCACCGAGAATAATAAGCAGCGCAATCCCTCCGCTAATGAGCAGGGAGTGTCGAAATCCCTCAAGACTGTCGGTAAAGAGGGCAAATCCGGCATTACAAAATGCGCTGATAGCATGAAAAACCCCAAACCAAATGCTCTGCCCGGTTGGTAACCCATGAATGATAAACCCCAAAAATAGAATTAGAGCACCGACCAACTCAATGCCAAAGGTCAGAAGGATTATTTTCCGCAGACCGCCGGCAATCTGGCGCATATCATCTTCGTTGATCATATATGCCAGCAAGACCTTATCATGGATCCCGATAGACCGTCGTAGGGTAACGATGGCAAAATAAGAGAGAATCATGATTCCAAGACCACCGATCTGGATGAGAACTAATATGCCCACTTGCCCCAAGACGGTGAAATGGGATGCGGTATCCACGACTATGAGGCCGGTAACACAGACCGCAGAGGTGGTGGTAAAAAGGGCATCAATGAAGTTGAGACCCAAGCCGTCCCGGGTGGTAAAGGGAAGCATGAGGTAAAATGTGCCCGTCAGAATCACCATAATAAAACTCAAAACCAGGGTTTGGGCTGGATGAACGGTGAGGTTATTGAGGAAGGTGCTGATACGGCGAATGCGGCCGAAGACCTTAAATACAAGGAAAAAGTTTCTGACTACAATGATGACAGCCGCATTGAAACCCTGATTGTCCTGAATCCCTGCAAAGTAGAGGTATTTATTGTAGATAAACAGGACAATGTACAACCCCAGAAATCCGATAGAAAACAGGTTCCTCCGGATGTAACCGCTCATGTACGGGGCTGAGGAAATATCCACCACCAGTTCGGTGATGATTAGGGCTGTCAACAGAAAGTCTATAACCTGAATAAGGATGAGGATCGCCGGCTGAGTAAGTTCGGCCTGCTCGAGAAACAGAGAGACGATGCTTAAAACCAAGGTGATAATCACCAGGGTATTCAAGAAACCCTGGACGGCCAACCGGCTGGTTTCCCGCCGGCTGGCTGCCTGCTGTTCTGTTGATATTCTGGGTTTTGGGGACCTACTCACGGATCAGAGTATAGTAAATTCACTTCAGGTCTTCTATAGCATGCCAGGGAAATGTCCGGCGAGGCCTTATGCTCCATCGGAGGGTCTGAGTATAACCCCCCTTCCCGGGGCAATGGTTATTTCATCTCCCTCGGAGATTCGTTGATTTGAGACCAGGTCCACCACGGAGCTTCCCTGGAATTCCGGCGGAACACTCAACCGGTAGGGACGATGGCCGGCATTGATCACCACCAACCGGGAGTTGGAGCTGCCCTGGCACGGGTTGATCCCCCGGGGGTGAGCGGTGAACCCCCGGGTTGGTTCTTGATTCTTGGGATGCTTTGGGTTCTCCCCGGGAGGGATAATCCTCCAGAAGCCGATAACCCTGTGGGGATGATCTCCTGCCCAGGGACGGTAGCTTCCATACTGAAGGACGGGGTCTTCCCGCCGTATTGTTATGAGTCTCCGATAGAGTTCTGCAAATTCAGGAACCGGCGCCGGTTTATCCCATTCGATGGGTTTGCGGTACTCCGCCTCTTCCAAACCGGTGTATCCCAGTTCGTCCCCCATATACACGCTGGGAACCCCCGGAAAGGTGAACTGAAAGAATACTGCCCCAGCCATTCGTTCAGGCAACCCGTTGCACCATACCATGAAGCGGGGCACATCGTGACTATCCAGCAGATTCATCTGTGCACCACTGACTTGCTCGGGATACCGCATCAGCAGACCCTGGGCTTTTTCCATGAATGTCTGGGGGGAGATTTGTTCTTCAGCAAAAAACTCACGGCAGACCCGGGAGAATTCGTAGTTCATGGTGGAGTGATACTGGGTCCCGTCCAGCCAGGCGTTGGAATCCTCCCAGATCTCCCCCACTAATACTGCGTGAGGATTGACCTCGGATACTGCCTGCCGAAAGGCCCGCCAGAATCCATGGTCTACCTCGTTGGCAACATCCAGGCGCCAACCGTCCAGGTTAAATTTCTGTATCCAGTATTGCCCTACCCGACAGAAGTAGTCCCGGACCTCAGGATTCCCGGTGTTTAGCTTGGGCATATGGGGTTCGTACCCAAAGGCGGCGTAGTTAGGGGGATAGACGGCTAGAGCGGGCAGGTCAGCCTGGTAAAACCAGTCACGGTAGGGGCTTTCCTCTCCCCGTTCCATAAGATCCCGAAAGGCGAAAAAATACTCCCCGGCGTGGTTGAACACCCCGTCTAACAGCACCCGAATCCCCCGGTCGTGGCAGGCCTCAACCAGCTGGGAGAGATCTTTCTCGGTTCCAAATACCGGATCGATGGTAAAATAATCAATAATATCATATTTATGCCAATGGTGAGCGGGCATAATGGGGTTCAGATAGAGGCAAGACACCCCCAGATCGGCGAGGTAATCCAGGTTCTCCCGGATCCCCTGAATAGTGCCGCCATGCCGGCTTCCACAGACTACCTCTTCGGGCTTGACCTCGGGAAGGGCTGGGGTTCCGGGGGCCTTCCCCCAATCACCATGGTCGGTAGTTTTGGAGAGAAACACACCCGGCCTTCCTCCGGCGGGGCTCAGGCGTCTCCCTTTGGCGAAACTATCCGGGAAGATCTGATACATCACGGATTCCTGATACCATTGCGGCACCGTGAAAAGGTCGTCCCTGTTTAGGTATGGGAATTGGTAGTACTCACTCCGGTGAACCAAGGGGGATTCACGGATCTCGTTTCCAAAATAATAGGCAGATTCGCTGCCGCTTTGAATCCAAAAATAGTAGCATATACGGGGCAGACTCTCCTGAAGCCGAACCTCCCACCAGTCATGGTAGAGGGTGGACCCGGCTGCTTCCATTTCAACGGGATCAAGACGGATAGGGTTGTCCGGGAAGGCTCGATCGCCGTAGAACACGACGACTCGCTGTACATCACCCTTGGCGGTTCGTAGTCGGATAACGAGTTCGTCTTCGCTTAGTGCAAAGGCATATTCACTTTTCATTCTATGACAGATACCTGCTGTATTCATGGGTTGCATCTCCTTAGGTTTGCGGTCGGTATGTAAAAACAGGGTTGATCGGTGGCCTTAGTATTTTGAGCCCCCAGCGGTGAGCCCTCCCACCATAAAGCGCTGGATCAGAAAGAACACTATCAGCACCGGTATGGTGACAATGACAGCGCCTGCGGTAAAAACCGGCCAATTGGTGGTGTACTGAGTTCCCTGGAGGGAATACAATCCTGCAGCAAGAGTGAACTTATCTTGGCTGGTCAAGAAGCTGACGGCGTAAATATATTCATTCCAGGTAGTTATAAAGATGAGTACGGATGTTACAATCACTGCCGGAAGAGCGAGGGGAAGACTCACTGTTGCCAGAATGCGTAGGGTGCCTGCGCCTTCAATCCGCGCCGCTTCTTCCAGGGAAATTGAAATTGTGTCGAAGTACCCCTTCATGTTCCAAATTGCGAAGATAATCATCATTCCCGTATACACCATCATGAGTCCCAGATAGCTGTTCATTAAACCAAAGGTTCGAAAGAGCCGGTAGATAGCCACCATGCTCAAGATTGAGGGAAAGGCATTCAGCAGCAGGAAAAGGTACAACAATCCCCGGCGCCCGGGAAACCGGAATCGGGAGAAGGCCCAGGCAGAGGGCACGGCCACCACCAGGGCAAAAAACACCGTGCCCAGGGCTAACAGGGCGGAGTTGCCAAACCACTGAAAAAAAGGCTTGTCCATAAGGATAATTCGATAGTTTTCCAGGGTAAGCTTCTCAGGAATTAATCCCAGAGAGCTGGAGACCAACCCTCCCTGACCGCTGAAGGATAGACTCAGGGTATAGATAATCGGCAGCAAGAACCCGGCGCTGAGTACGATGAGTGCCATATGAATCCAAATATGACTCCGGGGGCGCCGAGGGGATGCTTGCGAGATGGTGCCCAAGGATGGTGTACGGGATTTCCCCGGATTCTGTCTCACCTTGGCTTGGGATACTTGAGATGGCTGACTCATACTTCCCCCCCGGTCTTAAATCGGCGCTGGACTACTTCACTGCCCACAGTCATTAGAATGATCATGACGAAGATGATGACCGACAGTGCTGAGCTGAATCCGTAATTGTTGGTTACGAAGGCATTTTCAAATGCATAGGTAATGACCATATGGATATCCGCTCCGGTTTTACTACCCATCTGCTGGGTCATTAGATAAACTATGTCAAATTGTTTGAAGGTAACAAAGGCGGTGATGGTCATCGCCGGCACGAGAACCGGCCGAAGCAACGGTACCGTGATATGCTGGATTTGGGTTAGAAGATTGGCACCGTCGATTTGGGCAGATTCATAGTACTCCTTGTCGATACTCTGTAGCCCGCCTAACACAACCAGGATCATAAAGGGGAGAGCCAGCCATAGATTCACAATGAGGACAGCAATGAAGGCATTGAAATCTTGACTCAGCCACTGAATGGGCTCAAGCCCAAGACGAACAAGTATTTTATTCAGCAATCCGTAGCGGAAATTAAACAACCCATTCCGCCAAATGAGGGCGGAGATATACCCTGGGACCGCCCAGGGTATCATGAAAATGGTACGGTATAAGCCCTGGAACCGTAATCGTGGGGTATTCAACATAAGACCGACCCCAAGGGCAATGAAGTACTGAAGTATGAGGTTGATAAGGGTCCACAATACCGTACGAAGGAAGGCCTCAATAAAACCGCCGTCCAAGGTCGAGAATGCCCTGATATAATTCTGAAACCCCTGGAGCTCAAAATTATTCCAGTGATAAATGTTCATGTTGGTCAAACTGATATAGACGGTGAAGGCAATGGGAAACACCACAATCAATCCTACCAGTATGAGAGACGGGGTAACCAACATCGTAGGAACCCGCCAATCTTTTGTATAATGTGCCAAGGTACGACTCCTTTTGGAGTGTGCAAAAGGTTGTAAACTACGCCAGATATAGCGGCATAGTCCGGGAACCAACCCAGGGGTGGTGTCACTGGGGTGAAAAGTTACAACCTTTTGCGCACTACAGACTCCGTTTTAAAAATCAGCCCCGGGGGATCCATGCAATGGGGAGGTGGGGGTATCCCCCGGAACTGAAGGTAATACTGCGGGAAAAATACCCGGTATAGCTATCTTCCCTAGGGTTCTACTGCATATCCCGGATTTTCTGTTCGGAATCAGCCTGAGCCTTGTCCAACTCAGCCTGGGGATCCCTTCCTTGTTTGTTAACATTTACCAAGGCGGTCTCGGTGGTTACCCACATCACATCCATTTCTGGGACATTAGGCATGGGGGTAGCAGCTTCACCCGCACCACGAATGGCCATAATCAATTCATTTCCACGAATCTCGGGATTATTATAGGCTTCTAAATGAGCCGGTGCTGCCCCGGTGGCCAGGGCGAGCCGCTCTCCTAAGCCCTTTGATGTAACAAATTCAGCAACGCGCAACGCGGCTTCCTTGTTTGGACTGGAACTGACCACCATAAGTCCTTGTACCCCGGTGAAGGGTTTCAGGGGTTCGCCGACCTCGTCGATTACAGGCATGGGGGCAAACCCGAGGTTGATACCCTTTTCCCGTACTGCAGGGATGAGCCAGGGACCGTTGAGGGTGCTTGCTGCCTTGCCCTCGGTGAACAAGGTGGTAACCGTGTTCCACTCCCCATCAATAGGCATGTAGTCTACAAACCTACTATGATAATCTACAGCCTGTACGGTTTCATCCAGATTTAATCCGGGTTCAGCCTGGCCGTTGATGATGTACCCGCCGAAACCGTTGATCCAGGCCGCAGCATAATACGCTGTAGAATGCTGCTCTACATAAACATACTGGTCTTCAGTGGTTTGTGATTCCATGAGCGAAAGCAGCTCGTCAGTGGTTCTGGGCGGTGTAGTCATCAAGTCCTTGTTGTACATAAACAGCAGGGTTTCAAAGGTAGCCGGGACCATGTACGGCCGGCCGTTGAATGATACTGCTTCATTTGCCATGGGGACGAACCCTGCCCGGGCATCCTCCGTCATTACCGTGTCTAGGGGTTCCAGGGCACCGATTGTAGCAAATAACCCGATCTTATCATGGGCGAACCAAAATAGGTCAGGGCTTGCCGATGGATCGCCAGCAGCAAGCTTTAAGGCCTCGGTCACCTTCTCTTTGCGTACCACGTTAACCACTATCTCGGGCTCGAGAGCTTTAAGCTCCTGCTTCAAGGCATCTGCTATGGCGGGCTCTGTTTCATGCCACAGGGTCAGTTCGATCGGACCCTGGGAAGCTTCGCCACCCTGTTGTTCACCCTGTCCTCCGGCGTATACTAATCCCACGAGACTAAACACCAAGATACTGAGTAAGACTCTTGATTTCATAACAACCTCCTTCAAGTCATATGGAAAACGTTTTCCATGTAAATCGAGAATAACCCCGAAAAAAGCGGCTGTCAAGATGCTCTTTACAGTTTTTATTTCCCTCAGGGATCTTCCGGAATATCTCAGACATTCTAACCCGGGAACCATCGATGTCCGGCTTTGCCATAACCAGCGTTATAAAATCCCCAGGAAGATCCGGGATGTTATAATATATCCTCGCTCCCGTCCAGAAACATCCCTCGCGACGCCCCAAGCAGAGACATTTAACTCATTTTATTTAAAACTTTTATGAGCTACGCTACTGTGCCTCTCAAACAAAATGAATGCTGCGTATACAAGACTCATCTAATATAACCATGGATAGCCTCGTCCCCCATACTTCTACTTACCGATCATTGAGCCGAACCAGCCGGCCTCCGAAGCAGAGAGGAACCCCAGCGTTTCCATTGCAAGAATCATTCTCGCTATGGTATACTGTACAGGATATTTGGAAAACATTTTCTTAGAAGGATAATTTTTTAATGGCAGCAACGATAAAGGATGTCGCCCAGAGAGCGGGGGTCGCCATATCAACCGTAAGCAAGGTCATGAATTCAAGCTCCAAAATTGCCCTATCGACCCGTAAACGGGTAGAGGCTGCCATGGAGGAATTGAATTATATTCCCAACAGACTAGCCCGCAGCTTCGTCCAACAGAGCGCACAAGCCATCGGAGTTCTCATGGAGCTCGGCCGATCCTATGCATTTTCCAACCCGTACAACTATGAAATCCTCGGTGGTATCGAACAAACCTCCCATGAGCGGGGTTTCATCCTGACGGTATCGAATATTGATGTTTTAAAATCAAACAAAAAAGCCTTAGACCAATTGGTACAGGAAAAGCGGATTGATGGAATCATCGTCCATGCTTCGGCAGCAACCCAGGATATCCTCCACTACCTTGATAGGGAGCAATTCCCCTATGTTACCATTGGGGCACCGGATTTTCCCTGCCAGGGAAGCGCGGTAGACATTGACAATATCCAGGCTGGAATCATGGCTACCGACCACATACTAAACCAGGGTTATCAGCGGCCGGCTTTTATCGGCGGTCCCCCAAGGGACAACATCACCAATCGCCGTTTCGAAGGCTTCAAACTCAGCCTGGAACGCCATGGGATTCCCATCCATGATCCGTGGGTGTATCGCAGTACGGTGGATACGGACCAGGGTAAAGCAGGACTCCATACGGTTTGGTCCGCCTTTGAAGACCAGAAACCTGACAGCCTCATTTGTGTTTCAAACTTCTTAGCCATGGGAGCCCTCCAACAGGCTCAGGCTGAGGGATTGGCCGTTCCCCAGGACCTTGGGATTATCTGTTTTGATACCTATCCCTTCGCTCCCTACTCCAATCCGCCCCTAACAGCGGTGGATATTGACCTTTATGAGCTGGGAAGACATGCGGCAGATGCACTGTTCTATGCCATCGAACACCCCGGCACCTCGGTAACCTACAAAATGATCCAACCCCAGGTTGTGCCCCGCAGGTCTACGGAAAAATCCGGATAGTCCACGGGTCGATGTACAAGGGACACGACTATCCCTTACCCCGAAACGATGTACCGGAAGCCCAACCCCAAATATAGTGCGCAAAAGGTTGTAACATTACCCCCCGGCGACACCACCCAAGGGTGGACTTATAGGTTGCCCCGCTATATCTGATGTCGTTTACAATCTTTTGCGCACTACAAACCCCATAATCCACCTACTCATCACCGTCCAACCAGATTAATGAGGATTAGGTTAGGGATTGATTAATCCCTAAGGCTCCGGTAGTATGGCCCTAGTTTCGAAAGCACCCTAACCCAGGAGCCTGTAGATGAAAAACACCGGTTCGTTTTCCGATCGAATTGGATCCCCCTCGACCACAAAAACAACGGTTCGCCCCCCCTCCCAGGAAAATCATCTTACATCAAAAACACTGAAGCCCCGGCATCAACAAAAACCCCAGGAACTCCCCGAACCGGCTGAACAGGAAGAGCGTGTTCGGGTTTATCGATTTGGCTACTAAGTTACTCTGATGATTCAGGCCCTGCAGGCCCTCTTTAAGGGATTTACAACATCCAGACAACCGAATCTCGATCCTAAAAAAATCTATCGCTTCGACAAGAGCCGCAAGGCGTTTCATATAGATGTGCGGATCGGGGTGTACCGGGATATCTACAATGATTTTGATTTCTCACCCTTACAGAACCGGGATCTGGATAAGGATCTTATTGAGTACCTTGCTGAGTGCTCCTATGAAATCCCCCTTAAAAACCAAGTAATTGTAAATTTTTACATGCCCCAAGGTATCCGGGACCGATCCCGGGAGCAAAACAGTGTTAAAGGATTTCACCACTATTTTTTGTACACCCAAAGAAAACTGCATACAGAACGCCGTGAGCTCCTGAGAAACCTGACCCTTTACGGTTTCAGCGGGTTCCTTTTTCTGGTTTTCGCCTACCTAACGCAAGAACATCTTTCCACCTCGGGACTGCTAAGCATCCTTCCTGAGGGACTCTATATCGGGGGCTGGGTGCTCCTGTGGGAGATCTTCGAGGTTATTTTCTTTACCCTTCGGCAGATCAATAGAAAAATCCGGATCTACAAACGCCTTAGCGAATCGGAAATACTCTACCATTACACTGCAGAATAATGATGCTATACTACTTGTATGGGCAGATGAATCGGGGTAGCACACCCTCGTAACCATGCCCAATGCGGAAGGGGGCTGCCAATGAGAAATCCCGGTCCATGGACAACTCCAGTCAGGGTAACCCCAGCCAGATCCAGTAAAATCCCCCACTTGTACCCTGGATTGAATTCCGGCTACCCGTTTATACATGAAGATAACGCCCCCGGGATTATCGCAAACCACCGAGACAGAGGGTTTACGGAACCTGGCGCCCCCTTGAAACATGGTAGCCGTAAAACCGCAGCGCCCGGGGTTCTACTGCTTTTCGCAATTATCCTGCTAACAGGATGTGCATCAAAACCCATCCGCCTCGGGTTCATCGGCAGCCTCACCGGACCGATCAGTACTCATGGCATTGTAAGTCGCGAAGCCGTGGTCCTGGCAGTGGAGGAGCAAAACCTCGCCGGGGGCATAAACGGCAGGCAGATTGAGCTAATAATCAGGGATGATAAAAACGATCCGGACACCGCCAAAGCAGCATTACACGACCTGGTAGACCAGGGCGTAGTCGCAGTAATCGGTCCCCAGACCTCAGCCATGAGCGCAGCCCTCCTGCCCCTTTTGGATGAAATTTCCATCCCCGTGATCAGCCCCTCAACATCCTCGGACTACTTCGCCGGCCAGGACGATTATTTTTATACCCTGGTCAGCAGGGTATCCTTTGAAACCCGGCATTTGGCTTGGCACCTTTCACTAACAAATCCAACCCCTATCCGTGCGTCACTGATCCTGGATCGGTCCAACAATACCTACACTGAAAACTGGGCCAGGACCCTGGGACAGAATATCCGGGACTTCGGAGGTACGATACTCACCGAGATGAGTTTTCACGCAGAGCAGGACCCCGCCTTCGGCCGACTAGCCGAGGAACTCCTAAGGCAAAACCCGGACACCGTCGCCATCGCAGCCGGAGCATTACAAGCGGCCCTCATTGCCCAGCAGCTACGGTTGTCAGGGTTCACCGGCAGACTGGTAATTAACGGCTGGGCAAAAACCCCGGACTTCATCAACTTCGGCGGCGATGCCGTTCAGGGAGCTCTCTTTTCAGAGCGATTTAACTCCTCCGACTCGTCTCCGGCGTACCTAGACTTCCGTTCGGCTTTCATCCACCGCTTCGATCATGCCCCGGATTTCCAGAGCGTTCACAGCTATGAGGCAACTCAGTTGCTCTTTTTTGCCCTTTCTCAATTGCCCCAGGGAAACGAGTCGGGATCCGACCCGGAGGCTCTTAAAGCTGCTCTGGACGCGGTTCCGGAATTCCAGGGTTTGCAGGGACCCATCCGATTTCAAACCGGCGACGCCATGCGTTCCCTGTATCTTCAGGAGGTGCGGGGTCAACGGTATGTGCCCCTCGGTGAATCCTGGAATCCCCCGGACGTCATTACAACCCCAGCCCCCTAACTAACGTCCTGTCTCTTTCTCGGGTCCTGTCTCTATCTCCGGTCCTGCCTCTATCTCCGGTCCTGCCTCTTTCTCGGGTCCTGTCGCCAACCTTGATCAGAGCACTCCATGACCATACAGCCCGATTGCTCACTACAGCCCGACCGCTCCATGGCCGGACTTCCCAACTGCCAGGCCAGCCCGGCCGCTTACTTTGGCCCCACATCCCGACTGTCTTACGGCCCATCGCCCCACCGTCCAATATCGTTATTCACTGAAGAGGTGTACAACCTCATCCTGATCCAACATGGACAAAAACCCCCCGCCGTCAGCCACAATCTCATCAGCCAGGGCAGATTTTCGCTCCTGGAGCTGCAAAATTTTCTCCTCAATGGTTCCCCGGACGATCATCTTGTAGGCGATAACCTTACGCTGCTGACCCATCCGGTGAGCCCTGTCGATGGCCTGGTTTTCTGCCGCGGGATTCCACCACGGATCAAAAAGGATAACGTAATCAGCTGCTGTGAGGTTGATCCCAACGCCCCCGGCCTTCAGACTGAGCAGGAACACCCGGATATTGGGCTGTTCCTGAAACCGCTGGATCTCCCCTTCCCGGTCCTGGGTGCTGCCCGTCAGAAGAGAATACCCCCACTTCCGCTCCCGGCAATGGTCTGCAATGGCCTCCAAACTTCCGATAAATTGGCTAAAGATGAGCACCTTGTGGTTCTCCGTTAAAATCTCTTCCAGGAGCATCAGAAGCCCCTCCATTTTCGCACTCGAAAGATCTGCCAGCTGTTCGGACATCATGGGGGGGTGGATTGCCAATTGACGAAGTTTCAAAAGGAACTGGAAAATCTCGATGGATGAATGGTTCCCCTGGACAGGTTTTTCGGGCTTGGCAGACGAGCTCAGGTTTTCTGAATGAACCTTCTCGCCCCCCTGAGCCTCGTCGTTCACCTGAGTCTCGTCGCCCCCCTGAGATCCCCCGCCCTCAGGGAGATCAGCCGACTGGCCGTCAAATATCCCGAGAATCCGGTCCCGGAAGGTATTCCTATACTCCCGGTACACAGCAGCCTGGGCCTCATCCATCTCGCAGTACTGGACAATTACCTCTTTAGCCGGCAGATCATCTAAAACCTGGGTTTTGGTACGCCGAAGAATGAAGGGTTGAACCAACTCCTTAAGCTCCTCCAGAACCTCAGCATTACCATGCTTTTCAATTGGTACGAAATACCGCTCGTAAAAATGCTTGGCGGTACCGAGAAGCCCCGGATTTAAGAAATTCATCTGACTCCAGAGCTCCATGAGGGTGTTTTCAATAGGTGTACCGGTCAAACTCAGACGATGGCGGCTTTTTAGACTGCGAACCGCCTTAAAAACCTGGCTGTAATGGTTCTTAATATAATGAGCCTCATCCAGAATCACGTAGTCAAAATCGAAATCTAAAAAAAGTTCGATATCAATGCGGAGGGTATGGTAACTAACCAGGATGATATCAGCCTGGGCCATCTCGTCTACCGAATTTGCCCGCCCCATCCCGGAGTGACGGTAAACCCCGAGCCCCGGGGCGAACCGGTGAGCTTCCTGCTCCCAATTCGCCAGGGTTACAACGGGGGTAATGAGCAGAACCGCCCCTAAATCCCCGGATTCCCGAAGATACTGCAAGAGTGCCAGGGTCTGTAAGGTTTTACCCAGTCCCATATCATCTGCCAAGCAACCGTTAAGGTTGTTGCGGTGTAAATAGACCAGCCAGGAAAGGCCGGTCCTCTGGTAATAGCGCAGCTCAGCCTGAAGACGAAGGGGATGATCCACCTGGGGGATGGTATCAGGATCCTGAAGATGACCTAGAACCTCCTGGCGGTCTTCTAGATCCAGCCCCTCCAGGGATTCACCCTCATGAATAATCCGGTCGTAAATGGCGTCAATCAACACAAGGTTCGCAGCGCTTGTTTTTAACAACCCGTCCTCGGTCATACCCTGACGGCGCAGATACTCCAGCTGGCGGACATCCCGCTCCCGGAGAATGACATATTCTCTGCCCCGCCGTGCCAATCCGTACCGAGCAAACCCCTCATCAAGGGCCACGGGAAACCCGCCGGCCGCCTCATCTGATTCGGATAAACCACCAGGGCCATCCCCTTGGATTTCTAGGGCCCCGGACAAATCACTGCTCCCATCGGCAGAATTACTCCGGAAGCCGCCAGCAGAATCGGCATCGAGCCCCGAGGGTTCTACATCGGCCTGAGCCTGAATCCCGAACCAGTCCATCTCGCGCCGGATACTGAACCGGAGATCCCGGCCAAGTTTAACCCTTCGGTTTTCAATCCTTACCTCAACCCCCCGGCCGATCAGATCCCGGGCATAGCCCAGTAAGAAGGCATTAATGGGTGTTTGAATCCGTATATCCGGATCCAGGGTCTTTTTAACCAAGGATGAGTAGAAGCCCCGCTCGTAGACCAGATCGCTGTCAACCCAGGCCACCAGTTGGTGAACCAAGGCGGTCTCTGCCTCAAAGTTGCGCCGCAGAACACAGGGCTGTCCCTGGGAATCACGGGACTCGGCTTCCATGGCCTGATCCTGATACCCAACCTCCCAACCCGGATAGGCAAAGCGGATGAACAACTCGGTTCCTTCCCCGTCGCCCTGAACCAACACCACCAACGCCGGTCTCGGGGAAACTACATCACGATCTTCAGCACTGAACTGAATATCAATCCGCTGGGAGAGCCCCTCAGCCCTGCATCGTGCCACCATTTCTTCAATCATATCCGCAGAGAACCAGGTCTCTTGGGTGAATCTCAGCTCCTGGAGGAGACGGATCTCACGGTACCAGCCGTCGGCAAAACAGAGCCAATTCCGGTCCTGTTGGTACCAATAGATCAATCCCCGGCGGGTCACAAATTCAAGAGCAGCCATTCCGCCCAGTGCCCGGGCCCCCTCATCGAATCTCCAGGTAAACACCGGCCGGTAGGGTGCCTCCCCCTGGGGACTCACCTCTTCCCGCAGAAACCTCACCTGCAGCGCCTGTACATGGACAATCCGCAGGGGAATGTCCTCATCACCAAAATAGATCGGCAGCCGGATCGAGGGATCATCCAGAATCTCGTCCAAGGACTCCAGCACCTCCTCCAGAGGCTGAGCCGAACGGCCGTCCCGGGTGAGGTAGAACAGCAGTTCTTCTTGGGCATCCGGCAGGGCTTCGGCTATCTCCCCCGCAGAGTACGGCTCATACTGCCAAACCCCGCCATGCTGGGACCGGTACACGGCCTCCAACCAATATTCTCCGCGCCGGTGAACCACCCGGAACATGAGCTGTTTTGGCCCGGATCGTTCCGGTGCTTCCCCTGCCCCACCCGGCGACAGCACGGGCTTCTCCCTGCCTCTATCAGCCCCATGCTCCGGCTCACTCTCCTTCTCTGGTGTTTCCGCCGGGGTTTCATCCTCCGTTTTTTTTAGGTCTGGGGTGATTCCAATGTCCCACCCTCCCCGAGCTCCGGGCCTAACCGGTTCTTCTCCGGGCTTCTGTTTGAATCCCCCTGCTCCTGGGCCCCTCCCAGCTCCGGTTCCCGCTGGTGCAGCCTCTCCGAAGAGATCGAACTGCAGTCCCTCAGAACCCCCGGGGTCCGGTATTTCCCCCTGGTCTTCCCTCCTATCCAGGAGATCCTGGAGATGGCTCTCAGACCATGGTACCACTCCTAATTTCTCGTAGAATGCGTATACCATCAATGCCCCGGAATGAACACATGGCTTTGATGCACCACACTCGCAGTCCCAAGAAAACTCCTCCTGCCCGAACCTCAAACACACCCCATAGGGCATAGGATGCGCCGGATCAAAAACCAGGGCAGACACCTCCCTGGCCTGTACAATTACGTTATGGACCCGGCGATCCCGGATAAAGCGGAGAGCCCGGCTCAGACCTCCACGCCGCACAAAATCCGCAGCCTGATGGATTCGATAGGATGTCACCATGATATTCCTTGGTTCCTCATAAGCTCCTGCATATGTTCCGGCACCGGGGCAATAAACTCCCGGGATTGCCCCAGCTGATCCCGGAACCCCATGCGCCAGCTGTGTAATGCCTGGTAGTCCGTCCGCATCTCCTGGATATCCCGGGGAGTCAGGGTTCTCTGGATCCACCGGGTATACCAATGAGGATCCCTGCCGTAGAGCTTATCCCCCACGACAGGCAGTCCCAGGGAAGAAAGGGTGCTGCGGATCTGATGGGTCTTTCCCGTAACGAGCCGAGCCCGCAGAAGGCTGATTTCACGTCCGCATTCTAGGGGTTCAATGAGGGTGCTGCAGGGCTCTCCTTCGGGCGAACCACCGGACTCCGGGATAAAGAGACGCTTTTTAGCGATAGGCGAGGACTCGTCCCGATAGAGCCGCCCGGTACATTCTATAATTCCACGGTGACTCCCCAAGGCCGCCGTGAGCGCTTGGCGCCCCCCCTCAACCAACACCAGATAGTCTTTTTCAAGACCGCCCCCTCTGAACAACCCGTTCCAGAACCGGGTGGCCTCCTGGGTCAAGGAAACAACCATGCATCCCGAGGTTTCCCGGTCCAGTCGGTGCATGAGGGTCAGGGTGGGGTACTGCTTTTTCAGCTGGTACCATAGGGTATTACTGTAAAAACGCCCACCAGGATGTACAGGCCAGGAAGCTGGTTTATTTACCACCAGGTACCCGTCCTCCTGGGATAGAATCCGAATCTGGCCATGGACCTCCGGCTCGGTCTCCCGCCGGACCTCGGTAATAATTACCATACCCGGAAGCACCGGTTCCATAGAAGTGCAGCTGCGGCTCATCTTCAGGGCTTCTGCTTTATCAGCCCGTTTTGCCGTTTCCACATCCCGGGGTTCCATTACCCGTACCCGGCCATCCTCAATCGCCCGGCTCCAATACTCCCGATCCCGGGAGGGAAAACGCTGAACCATCCATTCAAGCAGGGGTATGCCTGCCTGCTGATCGACCCGGATAGAAAGGTATTTTGGCGGCACTGACGGGGAGGTTTTCATGGGGATTCATAATACCGCAAAAGAACCCTTTGTATCCATACAAATCTGCATCCTTATGTGCTACATTTTTGTATCTACTTTCGCCTTTTTATACGTTAACGTAGCAATCGAATCACCCTACCAAAACCATGGACCAATACCGGCTGCCTAAGCCCACCCTTCCGTCCAGCAGCCGCGACCCTAACTCGCTCCAATGCAGAGAGATAGAGATCTGCAACCTACAATGAAAAAAACTTCCCCAGATTTGTATTAAATGTGGTGATCCTGGCACGGCATTTGCTTTTATGTCCCCGGAGGAAATATGGACGTTCTCATTGTTGACGATTCATCAATCATTCGACGCACCATTGAAATGGTAGTCCATAGCCTGGGGATGCGGGTTGTCGGGCAAGCGGGCGACGGACTTACGGCTCTGGCCCTATTGGACAGCTTTCAACCCCAGTTAATCACCCTGGATATCACCATGCCCAGAATGGACGGTCTTGAATGCCTTCGGGAAATCATGGAAGCCAACCCGGCACACCGCGTCCTGGTCATCTCCGCCCTGCGGGATCCCAGCACGGGGTTACAGGCCCTGAAGACCGGAGCAAAGGGGTTTCTTCCAAAACCCTTCACCAAGGAATCTCTGGCCACGGAGCTGAAGAGGATAGCCTATGAATGAACAGGAATTACAAGGGTTTATTTCAGTAATAACCCGGTATTTTGAGCAGACGACCCGCCAGAGTGCGGAGATGCAGGTGCCCTTCGTACTGACCGGCAAGCCTATCATCCTCGATGTAACCGGCGCCATCGGTATCAGCGGCGCCCGCCGTGGGGCCATCTATTTTACCGCCCCGGCGGCTATGATATCCGCCCTATCCCAGCATCTCCTCGGGAGTCCTGTGGAGCTCAGGGACGACCTCATTGATCTGACCGGAGAGATCTGCAACACCATTGCCGGCAATATGCGGGAACAGTTCGGCAGCTCTTTCATGATCTCAGTACCCATCATTATTCATGGATCGGGGGAACAGATCCGTCTGCACCTCCGGGAGCCGGTCTTTATCATCCCCCTGGCGTGGCAGGGTCTTACTGCGTACCTTGCGATTGGATTGGAGTAACGTATGACAGACAACCTGATTGACATCCTTTGGATCATTATTGCTTCGGGACTGGTTTTCATTATGCAAGCCGGTTTCGCCATGGTCGAATCCGGCCTCACCCGGTCGAAGAACTCAATAAACGTGGCCATAAAAAACCTTACCGACCTGGGAGTTTCGGTCATCGCATACTGGCTCTTCGGTTTTGCCTTGATGTTCGGCAGGAGTTTTTCGGGGCTGATAGGCACAGACAACTTCTTTGTTTCCATCGGCTTCGCTGGAGCCGGGGCGTGGACCGCGGTTTTCTTTCTCTTCCAGGCAATGTTCTGCTCCACCGCCGCCACCATTGTATCCGGGGCGGTAGCAGAGCGAATGCGCTACGGCTCCTATATTATTTCCACCATTCTCTTATCGGCGATTATTTACCCTATCTACGGGCACTGGGTCTGGGGAAGCTTTCATAACGGATTACATCCCGGTTGGCTTGAGTCTCTCGGTTTTGTGGATTTTGCAGGTTCTACCGTGGTTCACAGCGTGGGCGGCTGGATAGCCCTGGCGGCCCTGCTCATCCTCGGCCCCAGGACGGGACGGTTTGACGATGAAGGCAAACCCCGGAAAATCCCCGGCAGCAATATTCCCATGGTGGTGTTGGGAGTACTGCTGCTCTGGTTCGGGTGGTTCGGCTTCAACGGGGGAAGTACCCTCGCCTTAAATAGTGATGTAGCTCCTATACTGGTGAATACAACCTTGTCAGCGGCCTCGGGGATGGTGGCCAGCTTGGCAATCGGCTGGCTCGTGTACCGCCGGGCCGAGGTAGGCCTGGTCCTGAACGGCGCTCTGGCCGGTCTGGTAGCCATTACTGCCAACGCTCATGTGGTTACCGGCCTGGATTCCCTGGCAATAGGCGCCGTGGGAGGGCTCGTCATGCTTCTCAGCACCAGAGCCTTAGAATCCCTTAAAATAGACGATGCGGTAGGGGCGATACCCGTGCATCTCGCAGCAGGCATCTGGGGAACCCTCGCCGTGGCGATCTTCGGTGATCCACAACGTATCGGCACCGGGTTACCCATGTTGGAACAACTGGGTGTACAAGGAATCGGCGTTGCCGTAGGTGGTGTTTGGAGCTTCGGTACTGCATACATATTCCTCTGGATTGCCAATCAGCTCAATCCGCTCCGGGTCAAACCCGAAGATGAACACCGCGGACTTAATGTGACTGAGCATGGGGCTTCCACAGAAATATTTGATCTCTTCTCCACCCTGGAGACCCAGGCAGCCAGCGGCGACCTGAGTCTTCGGGCACCGGTCGAGCCCTTTACAGAGGTCGGCCAGATCGCCGGACGCTACAACCAGGTCCTGGACAGGCTTGAGGAATCCACCGTTGCCAAGGATGATTTTTTGCAGATCCTCTCGGGAATGACCGACGGACTGTTTCTCATAGATTCTCGGGGCACTATTTTTCCCTACTACTCACTCACCACAGAGCGTCTCTTTGAAACCACAAACCTTTCTGCACACCGACTTCAGGATCTCTTAAGACCCCTGATTACCCGGGACGTCATGACGCAAATAGAGGATTTTATTGAGCTCTTATTCAATCCGAGCATCCCCATCACCACCCTGGAAACCCTCAATCCCCTAGCCTCAGGTGAACTGTTCTTCGACCGTTCCCAAGGCACCATGGAGTCAAAATTCATGGACTTCCGCTTTATCCGGCTGCCGGATAACCGGGCTATGGTACTGGTTCATGACAAAACCGACGAGGTTGTCCTGGCTAAAAAGGTGGAACAAACAAAAAAACAGACCGAAAGCGAGATGGAACTGTTCTACCGTCTCATTCACCTTGAGCCGGCCATGCTACGCGATTTCATTGACGGAACAAACCAGGATTTAGCAGAAATCAATAGAATTTTCCAGAACTCCGGCCCATTGGAAGAGCGGCTGCAGACCCTATCCCGGCTGGTTCACACCATCAAGGGGGACGCCCAGCTCCTCGGTCTCGAGATAGTCGTACAACAAACCCACGAGTTCGAGGATCGCATTCAGACCCTGAAAGAGCGTATTCCGTTACGGCATGCGGATTTTCTCTCCCTGGCCGTAGGTTTTACAAAACTGCAAACCCTCATCCAGCGGATTCAGAATCTTCTAAGCCGCATCAGCCGGTTCCGTGACTCCTATCAACCCCAAACAACCCCTGCCCGCAATACAAGCCTCGAGGCAGCCCTGCCCCGGTTAACCCAAACCCTGGCTGAACGGTACGGCAAGAAGGTAGCCCTCGATATGACGAACATCTCTGTGGGAGAGATCCCCGAGCATCTACGAAAGACCGTCTCCGATATAATCATTCAGTTATTACGCAACTCTATGGTCCACGGCATCGAATCTCCTGATGATCGTGTACAGCGGGGAAAACCCGCCGCCGCAACCATCTGGATCTCTTCAACCAAGGGCTCCGACGGCGGCATCACCATTCGCCATCGGGATAACGGACAAGGCCTAAGACTTGATGCTATCCGAAGTCAGGTCATCACCCGAGGGATCCTTGACAATCAGCGGGCCCAGAAGCTCACCCTCCAGGAACTCATCCCCTACATCTTCTACCCAGCTGTTTCCACCGCGGAAGCAACAGATACAACCGCAGGCAGAGGCATGGGGATGAACCTCGTCCAGCAGCTCGTAAAGCGACTGGAGGGCAAAATTGAGGTCAAAACAAAATCCGGTGAATACTGTGAGTTCTCCATAACCATTCCGGAGTCAGCCTATCAATTACAGCAAACAACGGACCAGGAATCCGAGACGGCGACCAGCGACCTTGCCGTTTCTCAGGTATAACTGGTTCTTCCTCAGGAGACAGGCCGGTCCAACTCCCCGGACCTGTCTCCTGCTTTTTTTAGAGCCCGCCCCCTACCAGAATGCCCATGGCAGGAACCACTTTCTACATTGGCTGTAACGAGACACCCCGGCCCACCCACCCTCCGTCCCCGGTGCAAGCAACTTCTAGCTTGCCAAGGCTGAATCCCCGCCGTACACTTTCAGGATGAAACGCCTCTACTTCTACGCAGCTGTCACTATTACCCTGGTGGAGCTTTTTTTCTGTTTTTTCGGTCCAATCGCCTTTAACAGTAAACCCGCTATTCTCATTACTCCGGCCAGCAGTCGGAGTACGGCAGCCCTGCCGCTCCAGGAATCGGAGGCGGCCATCCAAGAAGGTCTAGCTGCCAGCGGCTCCTTCCTGATCACAACCCCGCGTATGGCAGCAGAGCAGATCACCATGAAGCAGGATCATACCGATCTTGTTGTTACCCATGGTGATTACCTCGCCCATGCAAAGGACCAGGGCATCGAACGGGTCGTATCCCTTACTCTGGACACCGAGCCGAACACGGAGTACTACCGCGCTACTATAATCCTTTGGAACAGCATATTAGGGGAAGCGGTCAAAACCCTCACCCTTTCTTCCCCTGGCTACTACGATTTACCCAGGCAAATCCGTTCCCAGATGCCCCAGCTCATACAGTCCCCAGGAGGCCTCACCCTATTCGACTGGCTCATCCTTCTCTTTTTCCTCGGCCAAATCTACGCCGCTTGGCGTCTACGGACCAGCCAGTACTTCGATACAAGTCCGGTAGATTTATTACGCAGCAGACTCACCACCCCAACCCTGGGTTGGAGGGCACGCCGGCTTCGCATGGACCCTCCCCCAACCCTGGAAGGACTCGGCTCAGCTGCCTTCTGGCGCGCCGGCTCCCTTAGCACACCGTCCTCGAAACCCTCCGCAACCTCCGTCCCAACCCCAGAACAAGCCATTACCACCGTCCGGCACCGTATCCGTACAAAGATTACGGACAGCGGTGTTTTAGTGGAAGTGCTCCTAGGATTCGGGGGAATTCTTCTGCTCTTTGCCTGGATTTATGCCCTCAACGCCAACATGGATTACGTAAGACGATTTATTACCCTCGAGTCCAGTTTCCGAATCGGTAAGACAGTAACAGAGGCCCAGACCGAAGCCCTCTTACGCTTCGGTCCCCTGCTCCTCCTGAATACCCTCGCCTACTTACTGCCCAGGCTCAGCCCGCGAATCCTGCCCAGGCTATGGTTTTTCCAGAGCCGCAAACAACCCGGGCCCTCCACACCGCGAAGAAAACGGCTCCCCAAATCGAACCTCGGTAACACATTGTTTGGATTTCTCAGCGGCTCCCCATCCGGGTTTTCCCACCTGGATAACTGGTTGGTTCGAATCAACCGTAGCTATACAAGCCAGGTTGCCGGTTTACGACCCCTCTGGATCGCCGTTTCCGGATACCGGCTTCCCCTCACCATCCTTTCCGCCCTACTCTACAGCCTTGCCTTCCCTTCGGAATCCAGCCTCAGCGGCCTTCCGCTCATAGCCTGGATCGCCCTGATCCCACTCTTCTGGGTAATCAAAACCAGCTCCTTCACCCAAACAGTGTTCTACGGAACCCTTTTCGGCGTTATGCAGGGAATTATGATTAATTATTGGCACAGCACCTTCGGTATCATCGCCCTCCCCCTCTCCGCCGTAGCCACAGCCTTCGGCTTCTTCATATATATGGTGATTTTAGGCGGCTTGCGGAACCTGGTGTATTCCCCCAGGGTTCTCGGACGGCATGACTGGATACTGCTTCCCCTCTCCTGGGTTGTATTCGACTACATCAGAAGTCTCGGATTTGCCGGCTACCCCTGGGGTTACATCGGGGTGAGCCAATACCTCTTCCCCCGGATCACCCAACTGGCAGATCTGACGGGGATCTGGGGAATCAGCTTCCTGGTAGTCTTATTCAATGCTGTTATCGCCCATGTACTGTTGCCCTACCCCACGCGGAAAACACCCTGGGCAAACCTCCCCCACATCCCCATCACGGCCCGGCGTCGACTACCCATCCTTACCATAACAGTCCTGCTTGTATGCACCCTCATCTACGGCCAGATACGACTCGCCACCTTTGAACCTCTGGGCGATACCATCCATATCGGGCAGGGGGATTCAACTCTGCAGCCCTCAGAACCTGATTCATCCCTATCGTTATACCTGATACAGCAAAACACAGACCCCAGAAAGCATAGTACCCAACACACCCTTTCAAGATTATCAAACCTCAGCGCAACAGCCCCGGCACATAGCGTCATCGTTTGGCCGGAAGGAGCCATCCCCCCCGGCGTCCCCACCCAATCCGCCCAAACCGGCGGGTCCCCGCCCCCCAGTTACCTGCCTAATCAGTATCTTCTCTCAGGGGCAACAACCACCGGCCCGGAGGCACATAATACAGCCCTGTATCTGAACCCGGAGGGAAAGATCCTTAGCCAATACCATAAAATAAAGCTCGTGCCGATTACAGAGCATATTCCAACAGACAGCATCTGGAGCCTGCTCACCCCCCTTTTCCTCCCCTTTCACCCCCATCATCTAAGCCCCGGAACGGACTACCAGCTGCACAGTATGGATGATTGGTCGGTAGCCACGCCAATCTGTTTTGAAGACACCTTTCCGGATCATATCCGTCAATTTGTCCGAAAAGGCGCGGACCTTATACTTGTATTAAGTAACGACTATTGGAGCCTCACTCCGGTTCAGTCCATGCAACACACCATCCACGCCAGCTTCCGAAGCATCGAAACCCGCACTCCCATGGTCCGGGCCACTACCAGCGGTCTTTCCGGCGTCATCGATTATACCGGTCAGCTACTTGAACCATCCATCGGCTTCTACACCGAAGGAACCCTATCGGTTACCCTGGAGAATCCAACTGTTCCGGAAGCCACCCTTCAGACCCTCTATCTATCCTGGGGTGATTGGCTCCCCATAGCAGCGCTCATTGTATTCTCCGCCATCTGCCTCGTTGTGCTACTTCTCAGGACGAGCGAAGTTCTCCTGGGCATCCGCCGCTACTGGGCAGCAGGAAACCAGAATCTCAGCAGATAGCATGCTGTCCGCTCCAGCTCCACACCTAAGACTTCAATCCCGAAGATAAGCCCCGATGCAATTGTGGCGCGACCCAGAGAAACACCAAGACCGCAGGAATAGAAATTACCACTGAGGATGCAGAATACACCCCCCATAAGGTTTGATACTGGCTTGAGAAACGATTTAATCCCAAGGGCCAGGTATACAAGGTCTGATCAACCAACACCATTCGGGCTAAAATATACTCACTCCACCCCGCCATTACCGATAAAATAAAAACAACCCCAATCACCGGCATGGCTTGAGGCAGCAATATTGAATAAAATATTCGTATCGGCCCTGCACCATCAATCATAGCAGCTTCCTCAGCACTCACATCAATTCCGCTAAAATACCCCCGGAGCAACCAAATACTAAACGGAACAGTCCCTACCGCGTATGAAAGCAGAAGCCCTGCATAGGTATTCACAAGGTTTAGCTTCATTACCATCAGGTAGGTTGGAACCAACATCACCGAACCGGGGATCAGCTGGACAAAAAAAATGCTCAGCAAGATTAACCTTCGCATAGGAAACCGCCATCTTGTCAGAGCATAGGCTGAAATGGCAGCAATAGACACACTCAGGTAAGCCGTCACCCCCGTCACAAGCAGGCTATTAGAAATCCACAAGAGAAATGGTTCGGAAGTAAAAATCCGTTTATAATTATCCAGGGTCGCATCCTGGGGAATCAAACCCAATCCTGTTGTCAAAATCTTATCGAAGGGCCGCACACTCGTGCTCACCACCCGTAGAACCGGATACAAAACAATCCCAGCCGCCCCAATCAAGACACTATAAATCAATACCAGCAATGGCCATGGATAGCGCTTCATGATCGAATATCCCTCAGCACCCCGCTGCGCCGTACCCAGAAAAACACCATTACCATTAAAATCCCGGTGTTTACCAATGCCAAGGCAGAGGAAAAACTGTATCTATTTAAGTATCTCGCCGTTCTAAAAATCGCCAAACTCAGCAGCTGACTGGTTTCTAACTCTTGGGGATTCATAAAATAGGGAACCCCGAAATTATTAAAACTATAGATAGCAGACATGATTACAGCCGGTATCAGGGTCGGTGAAATCAAGGGTATGGTGATTTCAAAGAGCCGACGCACCCTCCCAGCCCCGTCAATTTCAGCAGCTTCTAAACTCTGCCGGTCAACTCCCTGAAGAGCTCCAAGAATCAGTACCATCATAAAAGGCACACCCAACCAGAGATTAACAAGATTCATGGAAACAAAATTCCAAAACCCATTACTCCACCAAGGAGGCCCTGTTCCGGGCCCAAAAATCGTTTCTATCAGACCATTTATAAAACCAAATTGTGGATGAAACTCCATCCGTAGTGTCATCAAACTAATGGTGGAAGGAATTGCCCACGGAAGGATCAGTATGCTCTGAAAGATTCTTTTAAATCGTATAGGCGCATTTAAGCACAAGGCCAAAAGAAACCCGAATACAACCTGAAGCGATGTCTGTACACCAGTCCATAAAAATGTCCTAGCAAGAATTATCCACAATCCCTCAGTACGAATTATCGGACGGGTAAAGACATCTCTTATATTCACAGCGAATTGCTGAAACGAAAAGGTTGGATCCTTAAAATGGAACAAGTCCATATTTCCAAAACTCAGAACCACTGTATAGATAATCGGGAACCCCATAGTCAGACCCAGAGCCAACACTGGCAATGCCACCATCGCCATCATCAACGCATTGCGAACCCTAAAAACCTTCCCAATCCAATACAAGCCTACCATATTTGCCAAAAGAAATACGGTAACCCCCAATGTAGTAATCAGGACTACATATCCATTCCCCCAGATATAACTCGCCCCCTCCAATGTTACCCCCCGATGCTGTGTTGTCTCCCAATTCTACCTCAACACCAAAAATCTGCAACTAAAATAGCATCCAGAACCCCCACATTAGATCTCATCACATGGACACCCAGGTTTTCACCCGGGCATAAAAAAAGCCTGGCGACGACCTACTCTCCCGTACCTTCGCGGTACAGTACCATCGGCGCAGAGGAGCTTAACTTCCGTGTTCGGTATGGGAACGGGTGGAACCTCCTCGCTATTATCACCAGGCAAAATTACTTTGCATTGTTAGAGTTTGAAAGCTAGCATCAGACCCATCCCCGTTTCTTACCGGGTATGGCCTGTTGGTTAAAACAATCCTGCGCATCCGGGCCGTTTGGCCCCTGTGCTGACGATGTGCCATGCCTTCCTCGCGGCTGTCAGAAGCTGACAGCACCGGAAAATATGGTCAAGCCTCACGGGCGATTAGTATTGGTCGGCTGCATACATTCCTGCACTTAGACCTCCAACCTATCAACCTGGTATTCTTCCAGGGCCCTTCAGCCATCTTTTGATGGTGTGATGCCTCATCTTGAGGGGGGCTTCCCACTTAGATGCCTTCAGCGGTTATCCCGTCCGAACGTAGCTACCCAGCACGTACCCTTGGCAGGATAACTGGTACACCAGCGGTTCGTCCACTTCGGTCCTCTCGTACTAAAAGCAGATCCTCTCAAGCATCCCACGCCCGTGGCAGATAGGGACCGAACTGTCTCGCGACGTTCTGAACCCAGCTCACGTACCGCTTTAAATGGCGAACAGCCATACCCTTGGGACCTGCTCCAGCCCCAGGATGCGATGAGCCGACATCGAGGTGCCAAACTTTGCCGTCGATATGAACTCTTGGGCAAAATCAGCCTGTTATCCCCGGAGTACCTTTTGTCCGTTAAGTGACCGCGCTTCCACTCGCCACGGCCAGATCACTAAGACCTACTTTCGTACCTGCTCGACTTGTTTGTCTCGCAGTCAAGCTCCCTTCTGCCTTTACACTTACACGCTGATTTCCAACCAGCGCAAGGGAACCTTCGCGCGCCTCCGTTACTCTTTAGGAGGCGACCGCCCCAGTCAAACTGCCCACCTGACATTGTCCTCTGACCCGCTTCAGGGCCACAGTTAGAAACCTAATCAGACAAGGGTGGTATTTCACCAACAACTCCATCCATACTAGCGTACAGACTTCTCAGTTTCCCACCTATCCTACACATGTCTGACCAAGTCTCAATGCCAAGCTGCAGTAAAGGTTCACGGGGTCTTTCCGTCTAACCACGGGTAAAGGGTATCTTCACCCTTACTCCAATTTCACCGAGTCCCACGTTGAGACAGCGCCCAAGTCGTTACACCATTCGTGCGGGTCGGAACTTACCCGACAAGGAATTTCGCTACCTTAGGACCGTTATAGTTACGGCCGCCGTTTACCGGGGCTTCAATTCACTGCTTCGCTTACGCTAACAGCTCCTCTTAACCTTCCGGCACCGGGCAGGTGTCAGTCCCTATACTTCATTTTACAATTTTGCAGAGACCTGTGTTTTTGGTAAACAGTCGCTTGGGCCGATTCTCTGCGACCTTCTTCAACGTGAACGTTAAAGTGTCGGCCATACTTATCCCGAAGTTACGTATGCAATTTGCCGAGTTCCTTAACGTGGGTTCTCTCGCGCGCCTTAGAATATTCTTCCCGCCCACCTGTGTCGGTTTTCGGTACGGTCTCATATAGCCTAACCTTAGAGATTATTTCTTGGCACCGTGACTTATTCAGCTTCGCTTCGCCGTAGCTCCACTCGTCTTCACACCTTACCTCTTGCGGCGGATTTGCCTACCACAATCACCGGCTCGGATGCTTAAACCGGGGCAACCATTCGCCCGGCCTGAACTCGCCTCATGCGTCATCCCTTCGAAACTATACGAGGTACTGGAATATTAACCAGTTTCCCATCGACTACGCCTTTCGGCCTCGCCTTAGGAGCCGACTAACCCTAAGCAGACGACCTTTACTTAGGAAACCTCGGGCTTTCGGCGGGGAGGAATCTCACCTCCCTTTTCGTTACTCATGCCTGCATTCTCACTTCCCTTGCCTCCAGCTATCCTCTCGGAACACCTTCTTCAGCCTCGGGAACGTTCACCTACCACTGTACTTTCATACAATCCGTAGCTTCGGTACTGTGCTTAGCCCCGTTACATTATCAGCGCATAGCGACTCGACCAGTGAGCTATTACGCACTCTTTAAAGGAGTGGCTGCTTCTAAGCCAACCTCCTGGCTGTCTTCGCCGCTACACTTCCTTTCCCACTGAGCACAGTTTAGGGACCTTAGCTAACGGTCTGGGCTCTTCCCCTCTTGTCCACGAATCTTATCACCCGTAGACTGACTCCTGCAGAGCATATACCGGCATTCAGAGTTTGGTTGGGTTTGGTAGGCTGTGACACCCCCTAGCCCATCCAGTGCTTTACCTCCGGTACACTCCTGCAAGGCTAGCCCTAAAGCTATTTCGGT
Source organism: Spirochaeta lutea (assembly GCF_000758165.1). Lineage (NCBI taxonomy): Bacteria > Pseudomonadati > Spirochaetota > Spirochaetia > Spirochaetales > Spirochaetaceae > Spirochaeta > Spirochaeta lutea. Next base: position 109,608 of record NZ_JNUP01000031.1, read on the forward strand.
GAAAACGAGCTATCTCCAAGTTTGTTTAGCCTTTCACTCCGACTCACAGCTCATCCCTGCCTTTTTTAACAGACTAGGGTTCGGTCCTCCACTTGATTTTACTCAAGCTTCAACCTGGCCATAAGTAGATCACTTGGCTTCGCGTCTACGGCAGGAAACTAATTTCGCCCTTTTCAGACTCGGTTTCCCTCCGGCTTCGGTACTTCAATACCTTAACCTCGCTTCCTACCGTAACTCGCAGGCTCATTCTACAAAAGGCACGCCATCACCAGTCCGAAGACCAGCTCTGACCGCTTGTAAGTTTACGGTTTCAGGTTCTCTTTCACTCCCCTCCCGGGGTTCTTTTCACCTTTCCCTCACGGTACTATTCGCTATCGGTGACTATCTCGTATTTAGCCTTGGAGAGTGGTCTCCCCAGATTCAAACAGGGTTTCTCGTGCCCCGTTCTACTCAGGTGCCGTTTCGCCAGGCCAAGTTAGTTTCGCATACGGGACTGTAACCCTCTATGGTGTGCCTTCCCAGACTCTTTTGCTACTAACTCGGTTTCTTACCTGACCAGGATGAGTATGCATCCTACAAACGGTCCTTCAACCCCATACAGGCAACGCCATACCGCTTACACCCCTATGGTTTAGGCTCCGACCAGTTCGCTCGCCGCTACTTTGGCCATCTC
>NZ_JNUP01000032.1 GCF_000758165.1 Spirochaeta lutea
CTGATGGAAGTGTGAGTGCAGGGAATATTCGGTTGATTGAGGCATTCTACGATAGAGCCTATGCATTTGTCGTAAATCCTGGGATAGAAGATGTTTCAAGGACGCTTACGAAATACGAAAACGACACTTGGCGAATCGTTCGACTGAAAACAAGAGGGACAAATTGATGAGAACAATATATACATGCGCTGCTTTGTTATTGTTTGCAGTATTTCAGATTTATGCGCTTGATCCGATTCAATTTGAGGTAATCAGTAGATTTCCGAATGGAAGGGGTGAAGGTGAGTTTCGCTTCCACGAGTTTGAGGGGATGGGGTCGAATCCTAGTAGCCCTAAGGGTTTATCGTTTGTGGACGGAGTATTTTATATTACAGATAATGTCAACCAACGAGTGATAAGACTTGAGGAAAACGGAAACCACTGGGGTGTTTTACTTAACAATTTGGATCCAGGTTTTAACTTAATAAGGCAAGGAAGGTTCCTATTTGATTTTGCCTCTTCGGGATTTTACAATGTATATAATCATGACCAGCAAAGCCTCACTGTTAAGAATAGCCGCTTGAGTACCGGAGATGCCAGTTACTACATGAAAACAGTGATAGCTGGCGACATGATTTTAGTAAATGCATCACCAGAGCGTGGTACTGAAACTCCTCGGTACTTTGGTTTTCATATTACTGAAAACTTTGATGGCACAATATCCATGATGAATCCGGAGCAGACGATTGATTTTTTGAAGAATGAGTATGAAGGAACTGAAGAATTCATCGTGGATGAAGAGGGGTATATCCTCTGGGACGGGAAGCTTGTGGCACCTTATGGAAGAAGCTTTTACAATTATTATTATGCAGAACAACCAAATTCAGAAATGAGGAATATTTTATCAGGCTCACAGTTTATTGGATGGGATCAAGAGGGGAGAACTTTTTGGGGATATCGGCGGAGTGTGAGCGTTGTTGATACCGATGGCAGTTTAATTGCAGACTTCTACGGGGAAAACATCAACGCCGGAGCTAAATCCCAATT
>NZ_JNUP01000033.1 GCF_000758165.1 Spirochaeta lutea
GCATCTCCGGTACTCAAGCGGCTATTCTTAACAGTGAGGCTTTGCTGGTCATGATTATATACATTGTAAAATCCCGAAGAGGCAAAATCAAATAGGAACCTTCCTTGCCTTATTAAGTTAAAACCTGGATCCAAATTGTTAAGTAAAACACCCCAGTGGTTTCCGTTTTCCTCAAGTCTTATCACTCGTTGGTTGACATTATCTGTAATATAAAATACTCCGTCCACAAACGATAAACCCTTAGGGCTACTAGGATTCGACCCCATCCCCTCAAACTCGTGGAAGCGAAACTCACCTTCACCCCTTCCATTCGGAAATCTACTGATTACCTCAAATTGAATCGGATCAAGCGCATAAATCTGAAATACTGCAAACAATAACAAAGCAGCGCATGTATATATTGTTCTCATCAATTTGTCCCTCTTGTTTTCAGTCGAACGATTCGCCAAGTGTCGTTTTCGTATTTCGTAAGCGTCCTTGAAACATCTTCTATCCCAGGATTTACGACAAATGCATAGGCTCTATCGTAGAATGCCTCAATCAACCGAATATTCCCTGCACTCACACTTCCATCAGTGTTCCGCTCCACACTCTGCACAATTGCAATGTGTCTTCCACTCCCATTATTGAGTCTTGTATACAGGATGTCACCGGGTTTGATGAGCGTATAAAGAGTTTCATCAGGCCGCTGTTCTCCCTCAACACCAACAATCAACTCCGAATAAACCTCCCAAGTTCCACCAGTTGGATGCACCGATTTATCAAGCTTAGCTCTCGGATATGCCCGTCCTGACCCCGTGGTTCCAAGTTCTCTCCAGATATACGGATTTTTAGTATATTCATAGGAACGCTGGGCAAGACCAATACAATCAACTCCGGCCATTAATCCTGCCCATAAACTCGGGGTTAATTGCCCGGCAATTGCATCTTTTTCGGTCTGACTAATAGCCATTTCGCCATTACGAGCAACATCGGAAGCGGTTAATCCAATTCCAGGCAAATATGGATGTGTACTAAGCTCATGTACATCAGTCGGAAAGGTCATCCAGCTTCCCGGCACATAATACCGCCATTCGCCGTCTGGAGCTGTGGTCTGGTTCCAGGTTTCTAGCTGCTGAATGAATTCATTTGCAAGTCCTGTCGGTGCTGGTTTGTTCATTCCTACGGGACTATACCACTCAAGGAATGAAGCTTTCTGACTTTCCATCTTTTCTTGGAACCCTCGCGGAGTATCAACAGCCCCATGCCACTCATCGTTATAGATCATAGGATATTCATACGCAACTCGATCCTTCACATTTTCGCTGCTTCTAATACTCGAAAACCCACTGAACTTAATCACCTGCCCCCCGGCAACCGTTCCAGCGGGGGTATGATACGCCTGGCTTTC
>NZ_JNUP01000034.1 GCF_000758165.1 Spirochaeta lutea
CAAGGACTATCGGAAACTCATTGCAAAATTACATTACCCGGCTCTTTATAACATCCGCTTGAGCTGTGAGCCGTAATTGACGTGAAAAATGCCGAGCGTAGCGAAAGCATTTTTCATGACAATAGGCGAATCTGCTCGAAGCGAATGTTATATGGTTTCCTATAAATAAATCCTTTTAATATCAATATATTTCAAGCCTTCCAGTAAGACAGCTAATTCACCATATCGCTGAATAAAATAGTCATTTATAGGATGTTCTGGCTCAAGATAAGTAATTTTTTGTTTAAATCTGTAATATAGCTTTAAAGATTCGACTAGTTTCCATATTATTTGGAATTCTCCATGATCTTTAGGATTTTCAATTGCATCTATACGTTTACAATTAGGTGGTAAATATTTTAGTGCTTTCTTTTCATATTTATTGAGTTGTAATTCTGCTTTTTGTAATAGATCTAAATAATTGCCAATAATTTTTTCATGTTGAATTTCGCTTATCGATTTTCTGTTTTGATTTTGTTGGATGATAAGCAAAACCAATGTAAAAAAACTGAAAATTGGGGCGATCAAGCCACTTAGGTAGGAACCAAATGCGCCCCAATCTTCTGTAGAATTTGAGAGTGGGTAATCCTTGAAATTTTGCCAGAAGACGAATAACGTCACCATAATATAACAGAATAAAACAAAGATTAGTAGGGATATGTAAATAATAGATTTATTCTTTTTATTCTCCATTATATTCCATCCGCGCTTTGATTTTGTTCAACAATGACTCGCCACATCGTGGGTAAAAAATAGACTATCGATAAATGCCATTGTTCCTCTACTAATGTTAGGTTTAACTGGATTCTACCCCCATCTGCATCCCAATGTATCTTGTACGGGTATTGTCGAGCAACCATATATCTCCATAAAGTTTCATATTCAGAATTAAAATCGGGAGGGACATAGTAATACACTGGTTCGCCATATTTTTCGTGGATCGCAATGGTTAATTGATAAAAGATTTCTATTGCATTTCGTGGGTCTGGTTGTCCAAATATTTTTCTGGCCTCAGGTTGAATTTCATACAACCCTGCTGCAAGAAGTCCGCCTACCAGCCCAAATGTAGTTTTAAAATCATGCCCAAACAGGTTTTTATTTAAATAAACAATTTCCTGTAGCCAATGCCTATTAGCTACATTCTGATAAAGCAACCCTTTCTTCTGTAAAATTGGAAAAAGTTAATCGGTCTCCATATCCAAATATCGCTTCCCGGTTGCCCAGGTCTCGTCAACTTCCATCATGATCGCCGCTACGATACGGTTCAGTGATTCCTTGTTCGGGAAGATCATAGCCACTTTTGTCCGTCGTTTGATCTCCTTCATTTGTCGCTCGGCAAGATTGGAAGTGCGCAATCGCCGGCGATGTTTTACCGGGATCGTGAACACCGTAAGACTCTCCGGTACGTTGTGCTCCAGCCATTCGCTGAGCTGTGGAGAATCTGCGCGGTACTTATCAACGGCTATTTTCAGGTACCGCTGAGCTTCTTCCAGGTTAGGCGCATTGAACACGGTACGTAGATCCTGCGCCAGCTCTTTCCGCATGCTCTGCCGTGTCACGTGATGTCCGGCATTCTGCTGCAGGTGGAACTGGCAGCGTTGCCACTTCACGGTCGGGAAGATCGCTTCGCATGCCGCCTTCAGGCCACTATGAGCATCAGAGGTAATCATGGTTACCCCGTGAAGACCTCGTTCTACCAGCGACTGGAGGAACCTCCGCCAGTGGACATCGGCCTCGCTGATCTCTGTGCTAATTCCAAGTACACGGCGTTGCCCGGTAATGTCTATCCCATAGGCAATTAGCACCGCTCCTGACACCACTGAGCGATCCATACGAACCTTCTCATAGGTCGCGTCCAGCACGAGGTACTTATAGGTATCCAGAGGTCGTTCTCGCCATTTTTTGATCTCTTCATCAAGCAACCTGGCGGCATTCGAAACCTGGCTCTGAGAAACCTCGAACCCGCATAGCTGTTCGACGATCTTTGACACACGACGGGTTGAGACTCCCTGGATATACATCTGCGCAATGGCGAGCTTCAAGGCTCGTTCGCTGCGACACCCCTTATCGACCGCACCGGGATAAAACTCCATCCCCCGTACTTGTGGGATCTGAATTGGAACCTCGCCCATACGCGTCTTTAGGAGCTTATCCTTGTACCCGTTGCGATGGCCAGTCCGATCTTCATTACGCTCGTAGGGTCCGGCGGACAAGGCCTTCTCCTGTTCCAACTTCATGGCCAGATTCATGATGGTACCGATTGTCTTTGTGATGCTGTCCTTGCCTCCCCCCTGGATGTCTTCA
>NZ_JNUP01000035.1 GCF_000758165.1 Spirochaeta lutea
TGAAGACATCCAGGGGGGAGGCAAGGACAGCATCACAAAGACAATCGGTACCATCATGAATCTGGCCATGAAGTTGGAACAGGAGAAGGCCTTGTCCGCCGGACCCTACGAGCGTAATGAAGATCGGACTGGCCATCGCAACGGGTACAAGGATAAGCTCCTAAAGACGCGTATGGGCGAGGTTCCAATTCAGATCCCACAAGTACGGGGGATGGAGTTTTATCCCGGTGCGGTCGATAAGGGGTGTCGCAGCGAACGAGCCTTGAAGCTCGCCATTGCGCAGATGTATATCCAGGGAGTCTCAACCCGTCGTGTGTCAAAGATCGTCGAACAGCTATGCGGGTTCGAGGTTTCTCAGAGCCAGGTTTCGAATGCCGCCAGGTTGCTTGATGAAGAGATCAAAAAATGGCGAGAACGACCTCTGGATACCTATAAGTACCTCGTGCTGGACGCGACCTATGAGAAGGTTCGTATGGATCGCTCAGTGGTGTCAGGAGCGGTGCTAATTGCCTATGGGATAGACATTACCGGGCAACGCCGTGTACTTGGAATTAGCACAGAGATCAGCGAGGCCGATGTCCACTGGCGGAGGTTCCTCCAGTCGCTGGTAGAACGAGGTCTTCACGGGGTAACCATGATTACCTCTGATGCTCATAGTGGCCTGAAGGCGGCATGCGAAGCGATCTTCCCGACCGTGAAGTGGCAACGCTGCCAGTTCCACCTGCAGCAGAATGCCGGACATCACGTGACACGGCAGAGCATGCGGAAAGAGCTGGCGCAGGATCTACGTACCGTGTTCAATGCGCCTAACCTGGAAGAAGCTCAGCGGTACCTGAAAATAGCCGTTGATAAGTACCGCGCAGATTCTCCACAGCTCAGCGAATGGCTGGAGCACAACGTACCGGAGAGTCTTACGGTGTTCACGATCCCGGTAAAACATCGCCGGCGATTGCGCACTTCCAATCTTGCCGAGCGACAAATGAAGGAGATCAAACGACGGACAAAAGTGGCTATGATCTTCCCGAACAAGGAATCACTGAACCGTATCGTAGCGGCGATCATGATGGAAGTTGACGAGACCTGGGCAACCGGGAAGCGATATTTGGATATGGAGACCGATTAACTTTTTCCAATTTTACAGAAGAAAGGGTTGCTTTATCTTGTTGGCGGATACGGATCGGTGGGTAGAGTAGTGGCTGAACAGCTATCGGTTCACTTCCCGGGAAAGGTTATAATCAGTGGTAGGAATCTTCGTAAAGCCCAAGATCTGGCAACTGAATTAGGAAATACCGTCATTCCTACTGCCTTTGATATAGATGCCCCCCATTCATTCCATTCAGTATTACAGCATGCACGAATTGTAGTGATGTGTGTTGAGACGAAGGGCGTTGAACTTCCCAGGTATTGTGTCGAGCATGGAATCTCCTATATAGACATAACCGCTTCAATCGATATTATCCAATCACTTCACAGTTTGAAACAACAAGCACTCGATAATCATTGTATGATCATTACAAGTGTTGGTCTCGCCCCGGGTCTCACCAACCTACTCGCCAAGCATGTATTGGGGTTGATGCCCTCTGTTACAAATATAGACATTTTTATTCAACTCGGCTTGGGTGAAATACATGGACCCGCCGCCATGAAATGGACCTTTGATACCCTAAACTCAACTTACCAATTAAAATCGCGCAGGCAATCCGTATGGGTAAAGAGTTTCACAGAAAAGAAAACTACCTCATTCCCAGGTCTTAAGGATGAAAAAGAACGGCCCCTGTACAACTTTAATTTTTCTGATCAGCACGTTATATCAGACACTCTAAACATTGAAGAGGCCAAAACATACTTCGGCTTTTTTTCAGCTTTTACCACAAAGCTACTGGCAGGAAGCCGAAAACTTGGATTGACCAAAATATTGGGAAAAGAAAGAATACAAACCATGCTCCGGGCTTTACTCAAGGTCCTCCCAATGGGTAGCAAGAAGTTCAGATTACAAGCTGTTGGATGGTCTCGAGATTTTCCAGGAACAAAACAGGTTGTCGGTGTACAAGGTTCAAATGAAGGATACTCCACCGGTTTATTCACAGCGTGGGTCGTTAGACAGGCATTATTGTCAACAGGTACACATGGGGCCTTTCATGTTGAACAGCTGTACTCCTTGGAGGATTTTATGAAAGATCAATCCTCAACAGATCACATGTTTTATTTTCAACGACAAAATGACAACACGGGGGGTGTATGATTTTATTTCAATATTTTTGCGGATGTCCGAATTCATCGATCACCCTGGCGAACCTTCAGTCAGTGATGAGAAAACAGCATATTCCTGACGATAATTTAGATATTGTCGAAATTTCATCTATAGAACAAGCGGAAAGAGAAAAATTCAGCGGCTCCCCTACCATACTCATTGATAACATAGACATTTATACATTGGAGAAACCGGTGTCATTTAGTTTTGCATGCCGTGTTTATAATATCCAAGGGCAAAATACAGGAGTTCTACCGGAGAGTTTTATTGAAAGTAGAATGGATGAGATACAGCAGCGTTTGCGCGAGGTAACCTAACCAGATTCATTCTTTGAATGACCGCAGGCCAAGGGAGCCTGGCTGAGTAGAATCCCCATGCTGAGTATATGAAACCTCAGTTTCCTGTTGTCAAAAGGCGCACTAAACTTCGAAAGAAACGGCGCGTAAATTTACGACCCGATACTTCTGTAAAGGAGGTATCCGGGTGGGAAAGTTACAAGCTAATCAGAAGGAGTTTTGTATGCTGGGTCTTGATCTGGATATCAGTAATACCGAATTAGCGCGCCGCTTCGGGGTTACAGAAGGAACGATCCGCTACCATCGGAAGAAGGGAAAAGGCGTTGACGGCCGGTCGACACGGTATTCTGGAGTATCTGTATTCAACCGCCAAATCGAAATATGGATTCAACAGAATGATCAACGCGAGCCGTCAAAGCGCCACACCGTACGTTCGCTGTACAGCGGTTTAAGGAAGTTTCATAACTTTGCCTTATCCTATGATGCTTTACGGCGTTATCTCAAGAAACATTACCCCGAAGTCATAGCAAAACAGTACCGAATGCGTATGGAGACCCCGCCGGGGAAGCTCATGCAGGTGGATTGGAAGGAGTCGGTACGTGTACAAGTCGGGGCTCCGGAGAACTGGGTTACCATCAATGTGCTGATTATTCAGCTCGCGTTTTCACGTATGCCGGCGATGGTGTTGAGAGTCAAAAAGGATACTCAGTCATTCCTGAGTGCGCATCATGAAGCGGTCAGCATGCTCGGCGGGATTGCCGAGTTTGTTCGCCCCGACTGTATGGCGACTGCTGTGAAACTGTGGAAGGGCCGGAAGTCGCAGATGAATCAGGACTACATGGAGTATCTGGAAAGCTTGGGAACACAGGCGTTTCCCGCTCGTCCGGGTATGCCCCAAGACAAGGGAAAGGTTGAACGGCGAATCCAGGATCTCTTTCGGGACATCGACTTCAACACCACGATTTTCAGGAGTCTTCGCGAAGCTCAGGAGTTCTTCAATGAGCTGCTCGCCGAACGAGTGGCTCGGTGGAGCTGTCCGGCTACTGGCACAAGCATTCTTGAGGCTTACGAATACGAAAAGCAGTTTCTTCAGGATGTCTCAGACGCGCCTCGGATTCATCTCGACTCGGCTTCAACCACGGTTTCAACTGAGTCTCTGGTGTACTTCAGAGGCAACTGGTACCAGGTCCCCGAAGGGCATGAGGGCAAGTCGGTCCGAGTCATCAACACTGGAACGGAAATTGAGGTCTACTGCGAAGGCACGGTGATTCAAACTCACGAATACTATCCCGGGGTGAAGAATATGATCCGGCTTAGCCGGGAGGCCATCACGCTGTCTACCAGGCCGATGAGTGACCTGACTCGACAATGGGGTCTGGAGGTCGCCGAACGCCAGATGGACCATTACCAGAAAATAGTGGGAGGAACCAGATGAGTTTGGATGTGATCATTCGAAAAATGGAGTACCTGAAATTCCAGCATACGCCGGCCATTCTTCAGGAGCTAAC
>NZ_JNUP01000036.1 GCF_000758165.1 Spirochaeta lutea
TGAAGACATCCAGGGGGGAGGCAAGGACAGCATCACAAAGACAATCGGTACCATCATGAATCTGGCCATGAAGTTGGAACAGGAGAAGGCCTTGTCCGCCGGACCCTACGAGCGTAATGAAGATCGGACTGGCCATCGCAACGGGTACAAGGATAAGCTCCTAAAGACGCGTATGGGCGAGGTTCCAATTCAGATCCCACAAGTACGGGGGATGGAGTTTTATCCCGGTGCGGTCGATAAGGGGTGTCGCAGCGAACGAGCCTTGAAGCTCGCCATTGCGCAGATGTATATCCAGGGAGTCTCAACCCGTCGTGTGTCAAAGATCGTCGAACAGCTATGCGGGTTCGAGGTTTCTCAGAGCCAGGTTTCGAATGCCGCCAGGTTGCTTGATGAAGAGATCAAAAAATGGCGAGAACGACCTCTGGATACCTATAAGTACCTCGTGCTGGACGCGACCTATGAGAAGGTTCGTATGGATCGCTCAGTGGTGTCAGGAGCGGTGCTAATTGCCTATGGGATAGACATTACCGGGCAACGCCGTGTACTTGGAATTAGCACAGAGATCAGCGAGGCCGATGTCCACTGGCGGAGGTTCCTCCAGTCGCTGGTAGAACGAGGTCTTCACGGGGTAACCATGATTACCTCTGATGCTCATAGTGGCCTGAAGGCGGCATGCGAAGCGATCTTCCCGACCGTGAAGTGGCAACGCTGCCAGTTCCACCTGCAGCAGAATGCCGGACATCACGTGACACGGCAGAGCATGCGGAAAGAGCTGGCGCAGGATCTACGTACCGTGTTCAATGCGCCTAACCTGGAAGAAGCTCAGCGGTACCTGAAAATAGCCGTTGATAAGTACCGCGCAGATTCTCCACAGCTCAGCGAATGGCTGGAGCACAACGTACCGGAGAGTCTTACGGTGTTCACGATCCCGGTAAAACATCGCCGGCGATTGCGCACTTCCAATCTTGCCGAGCGACAAATGAAGGAGATCAAACGACGGACAAAAGTGGCTATGATCTTCCCGAACAAGGAATCACTGAACCGTATCGTAGCGGCGATCATGATGGAAGTTGACGAGACCTGGGCAACCGGGAAGCGATATTTGGATATGGAGACCGATTAACTTTTTCCAATTTTACAGAAGAAAGGGTTGCTTTATCCATTTCCGGCCCGAAGGGCTTGGCGTGAAAATTGCGTAGAGAGCAAAGCGATTAGCAATTTTCATGACAAAGGAAATGTCAAGTTGAAGCAGTTGTTAGAACTATGCAAGGATGCCCTTTCTCATTTTTTTCTTTTTTTATTTTCCCATCTGATTCAAGTTTAGTTAATAAGCCATTTAAATTTTTATATTTACTTCTTTTTATTACCATGCTTTTATCCATTTGATGAAATTTCGAACCTATAAAACTAGTTAAGTGTAATTTTTCTGTATCTAGTGTTGCCAATATCTTTTTAATTATTTCTTCTACTATTTCTTCGTTATTGCTTGAAAGTTGCACTGCGGCTTCTTTTTTACCCCTTTTTGTTTTCGCTCCTTTTTCAATATTTCCATCACTGTTCAACATAAATGATTCTAAAATGTAGATTTCATCGCATGAATTATTCAATACTGGCTTATTTGCATATTCTTCCTTGGTAATTAAACATACCTCTTTACCGTACTTTCTAAGTTTCTCCATAATTACAGTAAAGTCAGAATCAGAAGTAATGAATATGTATCTATTGATAATTGGTTTCTCTAAAATAATTGTCTCTAGTGCTTCTAGTGATATAATCAGATCTGCTCTATTTTTATAGTTTTTGGTTATTTTAGGTGTATCTCTTATATCAAAATTATACTCTGCAAGTTTATCAACTACTGGCTTAATGGCACTTGAATTTCCACAAGCCATTTTTATGACAAACAAATTTTCTTCTTCTTTGTTATCATATTTTTAATATGAGCGTATCGAAGATAGATTTTAAATCAATTTCTGCTGCAATGTTCTCAAGATCGATGTATAAAGCATTGTTTTTTCTGATCATACTTCCTCCGAATAAGATTTCGCGCGCAGCGTCGTTCTAACGACCGTTTAACCTGCAATGCGTTAAGCTGGCGCGTGTTTTTGCGAATGCAAAAACCGTGACAGTAGCATTGTCAGGTTGAAATGATTGTTATGTTTCATTTTTTATATCTAATATGTCTTTTGTTTGCTTAAATATATTTTCTGCCTCAATCTTAAACAACTCAGAAGTGTTCTTTGAGGGGAGAACTAAATTTTGGTTTTCTATTTCTCTCGGATATCGCGTATCAGCATAGACCTGATTAAGCATTATTAATATTTTCTTATCAATTTCTATCTTTACATAATTTTGAACTGTACCGAGCAATGAAATAATATTATGAATACGGGGAACAGAGTCTGTGTAGTGCACAATAATTG
>NZ_JNUP01000037.1 GCF_000758165.1 Spirochaeta lutea
TTAGCAATTTTCATGACAAAGGAAATGTCAAGTTGAAGCACTTGTTAGCTGTCCGAATTTTTATATTCATTTTCATATAATAAAACCATTTCATGTGCTTTTAAATTCGGGGCGACTTTATTTTCTTTTGCAATTATTTTTAGGGTTTCTAAAAAAGGTGAGCTGCTTATTGAAGATAAGCCATATGCAAAGTTTCCGAGTTTTTTTTGAAAGTCACGAAACTTAGGAAAATTATTCAGGAGAATTGGCATAAAGAATTCTTGATATCCGATTACATTATAGGAAAGAAATTCATCTTCCATAAATTCCATGTCATCGACTGTTGTTTGTGACCAAAGAAAGTACTGCTTTTTCCTGTTAATTGATATACCAAGTATTAAATATATAATTGCTCCATCAATATAAGCGGAAAGCTTTTTTCGTGAACTAATATAATGCGCAATATCAGAAATAGCATATTGTTCCGTATTCTCATCGATTCCAGGGTAATGCTTTTCAGTGTCATAATTATGGTACTGAATAAAATGTGATCCTTGGTTCCTTTTTCGGGTTACATCAAATGATAATAGTTCATTTGGAGGCATAAGCATGAGATTGTATTCTGGATTTTCATTTTTTATAAAGTAGTATTCCCTGTTTAATAATATATCTGGGTTACATTCTTCAATTACTTCAAATATGAAATTTCCATAGGTTCCTGGCTTTGACACCTGTTCTCGTAAGCCATATTTTGCAAATGCACTGCGGATAATCGTTTCATTACTATAATCAGTAAGTGCTGAAGTATGCTGTTTCCATCTTTGAAAGATATTAATTGACTGACCGATATATTTTTTCTTATTAATAATGTTAGTAATTCTATAAATACCAGTCAAATTAAAGTCCTTCAGAAATAATACTCTTCTGCGCCGAAGGCGTCCAGCTAACGACCGCATAACGCGTGAGTACGGCCCGAGGGGCTTGGCATGTGTTCTTGCGCAAGCAAGAACCATGACAAAGTGCGAATCGCGTTGATGCGATTGTTATATTGTGGTTTTTTTGTTTGAAGAGAGTATCTTATCTATCTTAATAAACAAGTTTGTTTGGATTTCCCTGTTTGAATCCACGATGAAATTCTGAGCTTCATTCTTCTGCTTTTCTTCGTAGTTTTTGAACATTAAGCGTACTACTTCATTTATTTCTGTTTTTTCCATCTATTCATCCTCCAAATTGTACTTATAGAAAAACTGTCTGTTGAGATCGGGTTGGAAGTAGTGTTTCCTCTTTATCCATATAAACCCGTCAGATTTCGAAATGATTGCAACATCTGTCGGTCCACCTACAGTCTCTGCATCTGGACTTACATGCCTTTTGAATGCAGTCAAGTTTACCAGTGATTCTGCCATCTCTGCTAGATCCGTTTTAGGTAAACTACTAACTATTTGTAAAATCGGATTAACAAAGTTCTTAGATGCAAAGTCCTCCATTGCATCCGAAAATTCATGGTTGATTTCTTTGATTTGCTCCTCTGCTAGAGGAATAATATCGTTGATCTTGTTGAATATATAGTCAATGCTCTCATGTATAAACTGAGACAACATCGGATCAATACCATCCATGAAGCTTGCAACCATTTCGGATTGGGCAAATGGAAGAATTGAGGCGGAATTATTTAATGTAATTGAACTTGTTTTTAGAATCCTTGATATTGCGAAGTTTTTTCCCAATCCATTGATGACAAAGCTGATAGTTGACGGAAACAACTCTTTATGCCCATAACCGGAAATAACAATGCCAGTGAATCCCTTGTAGTCATCCATTTTTGCAATAGCTTTGTAGATTACTCGTCTAAGAATTTCGTTGTTCACAGTATCGATTGCTGGAATCTCATCGGCAATTATCTCTTCTATCATATTGCCATAAAATTCGTTGAATTTTTCAAGTGGGCAATTCTCAATTTCATTAGTACCGAAATAATCCTCTCCAGTTGACAATACTTCAAACAATATTTTATTTAATTTTTTGAGTTTTTCTTCACCTTCTACTTCATTCAGTTCAGCCATTTGCTCTTTAGTTCGTTCAGCGAATTGTTCTGCGATTGCCTGTATGACTCCATGAACATGTCCTTCTATGCTTACATCTCGTGATTCTTCGCTTATTATATCAAAATTTATTATAAAAATTATAAAGTCGTTATAATATTCATTCAATGTATTGAATTTGCCTCTCCCGAGTTTCCGTCGATACTCCTTGATAATGACTTCCCAATCAATTCCTAAAAGTTTAGATGAGTTATAGACCATGATTCCGACAGGTTGATATTTTGAGAGGGCAAACAACTTATTCGCTGTATTAAAGATCTTTTTGTCACCATTTGGCAAGTTAATCGTTACAGCACTGTCAGCTGCCATGGCAACTGCGCTCTGATTCATGATTACGATTTCTGCTGTCATAGCATCTCCTCAAAATCAATATAACGACCGTTTGAGCCGCGAGCCNTGGAGTTTGCCCGCGAAGCGGAAAAGCAAACTCCATGACAATAGGCGAGTCGGTCTCGAAACGATTGTTATATGGATCCGATCAATTATAGATTATATCTCGATTCCAAATATTAATAATTTCACCATCTAGATTTTTCTGAGTTACAGTTCGCCAATTACCCATATTATCAAAATTAGAATAGTAGTAATAACTATTTAGTTCATTTCCGTCATATTGCAATACTCTGTTAATTAAATCTTCAGAATATTCAAACTCAATTCGTTTTACAAAATCATTTTCTTTGATCGAAAACTCATCTAATATGTTATCAGCATTAGACTCTTGGTTGGTTCTCAGTTCATTGACTTCAATAATTCTTCCATCGGAATCGTATTCAAAGAATGAAATAAAGCAAATATCATCTAGATTAGAAAGTTTATATTTTATTCGGGTGATGTCCCATTTTTGAATTAATTTGTCACTCTCATTAAACACCCAGAGCTTTTCATTATAGTTATATATTTTATTATTCCGATAGGATTTAATTATTAGGTGGACGGTGCTTTCACTTATTTGTAAGTCATATTCGTATCGATTGGGATCAGTGTCCGCACCCAATGTGAAAGTTCCTGATTCGAATATTTCAGGAGCATTTTCAAAATTTCTAGCTCCATCACTATTGGATAAAGTAGTCAAAGTTCCATTATCATCATAAGTATAAATAATTTCAGACCTTAACCCAGAATCAAAATTGTGAGTTACAAATGAAGTTTGATTTCCGTCAGAAAATGAATATATCTTTGCTGGAAAAGTGACTTTATTGTTCGGCCTTGTAAAATTCAAGTCTATATGGACCATTTCTATTTGTCGGATAATGCCTAAATTTTGAGTACTGTACAAATATTCGCCTGGACTAAGAGTTGTATTAAATACATTTGGACCATAGTAATTCTGTGCAAAAAGGACGAAGCCAGAAAAAAAGTGGATTACGATAAGAACAAGCTTATTTATTTTCATGATTACTCCATTTCAAGATTCCATATAACGACCGCTTAACCTGCAAATCCGAGCCCAAAGGGCTTGGCGCGTGTTTTTGCAAATGCAAAAACCGTGACAAAGGATTTGTCAGGTTGAAGCGCGTGTTATATGGTAAACTTCTATTTCAGATTTCTCTAATAATTTTAACATTATCATATTCAATTTCTTCAAATTCTTTCTTTTCAAAATTGATTATATAAATGGCGATAACTTCCGGCTCATAATAATTATCCGGATTGATTATGCATTCCAAAAATGTCCCCCAGTTATAACCATCATCATGTTCTATTGGAAACTTTGATACACGATAGTTTTTCTTTGGTATTAATCTAATTATTGAATCCTGAATAATTTTTGAGTTGTCAATATTTTGGTACAACAGTAGAAATGCATATTCACCATATTCAAAAGCATCCACAAAGAGCTTTTCTTCTTCTGATGCATGAAATGCATTTACATTTGCTGGAGTATTTAAAGATCCAGATCTATAAGTGATATTCTCCCATTTTGATATATCGGAAGTGATTTCTAGGCCAACGAGAATTTCCTCATAGTGATCCAAAAAGCCAGAAGTTTTGATTACTGTGGCCATTGTTTCGGCATTAAACTCATTTATTGGATCTTGTGCGTAGGCAATGCTTAGTGATGCAATCAAAGCGATTATGCTCAATACCATATTTTTCATTTTACGGTCCGCCTTATTCCTTCTATCCGTTAATTGTCTGTTCTGTAGTTGTTATATATTAATGAATAAATCCTTGAAATTTTTGTCACTTATCGATTATCTACCTTCCAATTTGGATAATTATTATTTCCCATTTTTTATTGCTCATATCCGATTCAAATATATCGCTCTCAAGATAGTGAAAATAATCTCTCTTTTATTCAGATGGTGATATTTTCGTGAATTACAAATTTTTCATCCATATAACGCGCGCTTAACCTGCGGAGCGAAAGTGGCGCGGTTTTTGCCAAGAA
>NZ_JNUP01000038.1 GCF_000758165.1 Spirochaeta lutea
GCTTCAAGGGTGGGGGGAGGTTTGTAAAAAGTTACAGGGTTTTGCGCACTATATTCAATTTACATAATAGCCTATGCAAAATGAATAAACAGCCGATTTGCATAGCCCACATTTCTGCGAAGTTCATCTTCACGCCGAACCGCCAGAATCCTATCTGTCTATACCATAACCATTAAAAACCATCTCCGTAATACATGGTCGTTTGGCACGATTCTTGCATGCATGATTGTATCTAAAAATCAGGTAAAAAAGTAGGTAAAAACATAATGCGGTACAGCAGCTTTGGAAAAACAGATTCCAAAGGATGCTGATTTCGGTGTCTTCGCCCGGCGGTAAACGCCTGGTGATCACCGGTACCGACCGTAATTGGCGGGCATCCGGGATTCCCACCCGGTGGTATATAGATGGTGTTGAGAGAAACGAGGAAGGTGCATATGGCGGACACACGAACAAAGAAAACCCCCCAGTGGGTAGGCAAGGCAATGCTGGCAATAGGCATTGCAGTAGTAGTTCTCTCGGGATGCGAGATCGGTCTTGGTGAAAAGGTCGATGTTGCTGCCCCCACCATCTCCCTTACCAGCCACCAGCCAGGAGACTTTCTGAAAGCTACCGCCAAGCTTTCAGGGGTTGCTGCTGACGACCGTGAGATTATGACCGTTCAGGTAGCATTGGACCGGAGCGGAAGTTTCAGTGATGAAAATGTTACCGTTACCAAGGATGGAGATTCTTATACCTGGACCTACACCATTGATACGACCCGTAGAAATGATGGACCGCTCTATCTTACCTTTCAAGCGGTAGACACCGCAGGCAGAGCAAAAAAAACCGATGAACTGCGCTTTGATGTGGATAACTCAGCCCCCCTGGTGTATCTGGCTACACCCCGGAATATCGCCGCGGCTGAGGGCTTCAATATTTCCGAAGAACTGGAAATCCAAATAAACGATGCATACACCCCGGCATTTATAGCCATCCAGGTATACGACGGCGACGGTAATAACCTCGTATCCAAGGACCGGCATTCTTCCATAGGCGGTACCGAATATGCCGTGGAATCCATTGGTGGCAACCCAAGCATAGTGAACTACAGTGCCGGAACCAACTGGATTTTTAATTTTGCCTCTGCAGATTTTTACCCAGCAGATTATGATCCCGAGGACTATCCCAACGGGTTTACCTTCTCCATTTTTGTACTCTCCGGCGATCCGGCGGGTAATACGAGTTCGTATTTTTATCATATAGATGATATTACCAAGGTGGGAATCGAACCGGGCAATCTCAGTTCGTTGCGTTCACGGATTGCAGATGCTTCCACTACCCCGGCAAAACGAGAGAATTCCTCAGCCAAGCGGCTGAATTTAGTATTCAACGAATACCTGGACATTCCCTGGGTCCGGATCGGTACCCTTGGGCATAGTGCTGAGGACGGCAGGGCAAATATCAATGCGGTCCGGAATGAGGAGGATCTTCCCTACCGGATACCCGCAGGCGGTTCCCTGTCCATCGAAGCCAGGGACGACGATTTATTAGCCCCGGGATTTCCCCTGCTCCGCATCGTAGATCCTGAAACCGCGGTGTATGATCCTTCGGATGATCCTGAAGCCGATAAAACCCGTGATCAGCTGGTTGCCGAGGGCTGGATAAGCCTGACCCCCAATTCTTTGAATGCCTCTCCCTATTCCTTGGACTATAGCATTCCCGGAGATATCGGAGGCACAAAATGGCTGTACGTCCTAAGCCGGGACAACGGCGGGGTGCAGCGGTTGCAGCGCTACGATATCCTGCTCTGGCGCGGAGATCCAGAGCTCATCATTCAGACGCCTGAAGGCGGTTCGGGGAAGGGTGATATTGTATTCTCCGGACAGGCTACCCATCCCGATGCAGATCCGGTGGTGGAACTCTACCGTGGCGGTCTGGGAAGCGGAAATTTGGTTCTTATAGATTCGGCAACTACCCAGCCCCTGACCGGGGAGGATGATCCGAACTGGAGTTTCACCGTTGATTCCACCGAATATACCGATGGTGAGTACAAATTCAGCATTTTCGCAAAAATCGGCGGCGGTGATGGCGCCGAAGAGGGGGTAGAGGGCACAAAATCCCGGGAAATCTCCCTCTTAATCGATAACGATGCACCCCAGGCTCCGGTATACACCGGATTGACCGACGGCGGTGTTATAACCAGCGAAGAGCATACCCTGACCCTGGTGGCCAGTGACGGCGCCGGGAGCCGGGTGAAGGCCTATGAGTACCGGTTGTCAGAGAGCGATTCCTGGACAACGGCCGAACGATTTGGTGAAATCGGCGAGATTACCCTGACCGGACTTCAAGATAGTCTTAATAATACCCTCTACATCAGGATTTCCGACAATGTGGGTAACGAAGCCTTTGATGAACTAGACTTTTCTGTCAGCTTGAGTGCTCCGGTGTTTTCCGTAGCCGGAACCTGGGGCGTTACCTCTTACCGCAATACGGCGGAGGTTGTTGTCTCTGGAAGCGTGACCGATTCGAACGGGATAGCCGGGGTTACTGCTTCCGGCGCCGGGGCTGGCACGGTGGTTCTGGATGGATCATCCGGCGATACCTCCCGGAACTGGCAGGTTACCCTCAATCCATCAGCCCAAGGACTCAATACCCTGACACTCCAAACTGTTGACGGGGCCGGGATTACCAAAACCCAGGAAGTGTCCTTCACCTACGATACCCTTGAGCCGGAAATGAACGTAGTGAATCTGGAAGACGGCGCATCCATCAGCAGTCCCCAGTATACCATCACCGGTACGGCATCCGATCCGAGCGGTCTGGACACCATTGAATACAGTCTGAATGACGGCCCGGCTTGGGACACCTGGAGTCCCGTGGATACCCTGGGCCAGAGTTGGAACCACGAGGTAAGCGGACTTTCCGAAGGCTCAGCCCAGCAGATTCGCTTCCGTTCCCGGGATAAGGCGGGAAATACCCGGCTTCTCGATCCTATTACCTTCGGGTTGGATCTCAATCCGCCTACCCTAGCAGTGGATACCATTGCAGGGGTGGCCTTCGGGGATTGGAACGCCGGTTCTGCCTTACTCGAAGACTTCACCATTACCGGCTCCAGTACCGATGCGAATGGAATTAAATCCCTGGAAATCAGTATGGACGGCGGGGTGAGCTTCATCACCCTTGGGGATTCACCTGCCGAAGGTGCAAGCACCAATGATACTCCCGTCGAATTTGAGCAGACCGTACTCATCAGCGGTGACGGCAGCAACGACGGACTGAAGGCAATCATTATCCGGGCAACGGATACCTATAATAAGACCTCCTCCCGCAGTTTCAGCGTCCGCTTTGATGCCTCGGCTCCGGTAGTCGCCCTCTCGAATCTCGTAGACGACCAATTGATCACCACCTCACCCTTTACCCTGAACGGAACCTGGACGGACAACGGCGGCAGCGGAACCACCGGCGGTCAGGCCAAGGTAGAATACAGCCTGGATGATGCGACCTATGCCGAACTAACCTCGGGATCTTCGACCTTCTCCGGGTCGATTCCCTTTGATGAGGGGCTTGATCAAATCCTGTACATCCGAGCAACCGATAATGTCGGGAATACCAATGTAACCACGGTGACCGGTATAGATGTAGACACAGCCCTGCCGAATCTGGCGGAAACCTCGGTGAACACCACCGATATTGTACTCCGGAATGACGGAGTCACCCTGGGTGGAACCGCAAGCGACACCCTCGGCCTTGCCAGCGTCACTATTTCCGCCGAAAAAGACGGGACAGATCAGGGAGTACTCCCTACCGATACCGACAGTCCGGAAAATTGGGAGTATACCCTTCCGGCTGCTGGAAACGACGGATTGTGGGTTTTCACCATAACTGCTGAAGATTCTGCCGGCCGTACCCGCAGCCTAACCCGGACGGTCCGGTTGGATTCCACACCGGCCGTTCCCTCTATTACAGCACCCGGTGCTTCCGAGATAGTAAACGGCCCGACATATACCGTTGCCGGTACCGCCTCGGATGGCGGAGGAAGCGGTGTAGATGAAGTTCGAATATCCTTCAATGCCGACGGATCGGATTCAATACTTGTGGGAGGAACCTCCAGCTGGTCTGCCAATGTGACTCTCTCAAACTACCTTTCGGATGAAGGACCGAAGACCCTCTATGTACAGGTTCTGGACAACGCAGGAAATCTCAGTCCTTGGAACGCTGTTACCCAGGAATTCATCTATGACACAGCAAAACCGAGCCTCACGGTGGACGGCAGCGCGGACCGCCAGGAAGGCGGAGCCTTCAGCCTGACCGGATCTACCCAGGATAATTACGGTGTTGCAGCTGTTGACCAGTGGCATATTACCCAAGAAAAGGACGGTGGCGGTGTGGTGACCATCGACACAGGTCTGCCCTCTACCACGGGTACAGACACAAACCTCACCTGGGAACTTTCTAACTTACCCCGGGATCCCGCAGATATCGGAAGCCAGTTGGTACAGGATGGCGAATACGTATACACCATTCGGACCGAAGACCTGGCAGGCCGGGGGAGTGATACCCGGACAATTACCGTAGTAATAGACCGTACAGCCCCGGAAACTCTTGAGATAACAGCCCCGTCCAGCGGCCAAACCGGGGCGAACGCCCTGGCCGGCAGCGCCTATACCTTCCGGGGTTCTGCTTCTGATAGCGGGGTAGGACTCGAGAAAATTTACTACCTTATTTCCGGGGCTTCTTCCGCCCCCACCGGTACAGCCGGTTATACTGAAATAGCTACCAGCGGCACGTGGAGCTTCACTGAAGACCTTGATACCGACGGTTTGGGCGCCGATGGCGGCCGTGCCGAAGGAACCTGGTATCTCCATGTAAAGGCTGAAGATAAGGCCGGAAATATAACCGCCGATGAAGATGTGGTCTCGGTAGAGTTTGATATTGACCAGGCTGCTCCCAGCCTGACCGAGACAGGTTCCGGAATTACCGGATCAGCTATAGCCTACCGAAACGCTGATCTGACCCTTAGTGGTACAGCCAACGACACCAATAGTCTGGAGAGCGTGGTTGTTACCTATTCCAAGGACGGCGGAGCTTCAGTAGAACTGCTGAACGACACCACTGATGACGGAACCTGGAGTACAACCCTGCCGGTATCCGCCGGAGATGGAGCCTACGAGGTGACCATTCTGGCCACCGATGAGGTAGGAAAAACATCCAGCATCACCCGGAACATCGTCATTGACACCGAATCACCCGATTTGACCCTAACAGCCCCGGTGGATGGGGAATTCATCGACTCGGGAAGCTACACCATCCGCGGTCAGGTAACCGACAACGGCGGCAAGGGTGTAACCAGTCTGGAATACTCCACCGACAATGCCACCTGGACCACCATACCCCTGTCAGGGTTCAACTGGAGCGTAACCGGTGTGGACTTCAGTACCGGCGGAGAAGGGAACCGGACCCTGTACGTCCGGGCCACCGACGGACTTAACCCCGAATCCAGCCAGCAGGTCGACTTCTATTACGATACCGCCGATCCCTCCCTAAGCGAGGACAATTACAGTGCGGCCCAAGAAATAACCAACGGGGACTTTACCTTTACCGGAGATGTGAGCGATTCCAACGCCCTGAAGGACACCGGAGCCCTGGTTATAACCGCCTCCAAGGACGGCGGTGCGTCATCCCAGGTATACAGCCGGAGTGCAGCCCAGATAGCCGCGGACGGCGGCAGCTACAGCTATACGGTAGTCCTGCCGGATGACGGCAGCGATGACGGGACCTGGGTGTACACCATTACGGCTACCGATGTGGCCGGGCGTACAAAAAGCGAAACCCGGACCTTCCTGATCGACGAAACCGATCCTGATACCCCGGTGATTGACGCCTTTGCCGGTGCCTACCAGGTGAACGAGCTGGTATCCAGCGGTACGGCAGCTGACGGCGGCAGCGGTCTGCAGACCGTTGAATACAGCTTTGATCAGAGCAACTGGAGTCCAGCGAGCGGAACCAGCAGTTGGTTCAGGACCGTGGACATCAGTATGAGCGCAGCGAACGTGAACCACCGCCTTGGCCAGGGGAACCGGACCCTGTACGTCCGGGCTATTGACCGGGCGGGGAATGTAAGTCCGGTGGGAAGCCGGAGCTTTACCGTGGACCGGGCTGATCCGGTAGTAACGGTAGATGCAGAGTATGACGGTACGGTGTATAAGAACGCCGGGTTTACCGTAAACGGAACGGTGACCGACAGCCTGCAGTTGGCGGGAAGTCCCATTGCCATAACCGTGGACGGGCCGAACACCGATGATATCGCCCTGGGAGCCTTTAATTACACGAGTGGAGACGGCAGTTGGAGCCAGGCTGTGCCCATCGATGACGGGGACGGCAGCTACAGCATCGCGATAACCGGAAGCGATAATGTGGGGAGGACCCATACCGTCACCCGGACGGTGGTGGTGGACACCGCCGATCCGGTGGTAGCAGTGAATAACCTGAACGGAGACGGCTCGACCCAGGTGAACGGCGCGACCTACACCGTCAGCGGGACGGTAACCGAGTCAGGCTCGGGGATAGCCAGTGTGGAATACAGCCTGGACACCACCGACGGCCTGGACGGCACCTGGCAGGCGGCTACGGGAACCACCAGCTGG
>NZ_JNUP01000039.1 GCF_000758165.1 Spirochaeta lutea
TGCCCCCGGCTTGTCCCAGGGTCAGGTCTCCGGTATTCGCAAAGGTCACCGGATCAGTTATGGTTCCGCTCGCCCCGGTCATCTGAACATCGTAGGCCGTCGCAGTGCCCGGAATCGTCAACGTCGTAGCGGTTACTGCATCCTGGAAATCAACCAGGGTCACCGCGTCGGTGACTGCTACCGTTCCAGCTCCCACCGTGCCGGTGAAGGTCACCGTCCCCCCATCACGAAGAGTAAGCGTACCAACCCCGGCAACACTGGTTCCGGACATGTCAGCTCCGGCAAAGTGGCCGGTATCCAAGGTCAGGTCAAAGGTCGCCCCGGTCACTGCACCGACAGCTAGATCACCGGTGCCGTCAGTCGCCTGGGTATCCAGGGTTACAGCAGAACCGAGGGTCACATCGCCAAAGCTTAATGGCGCATTACTGCTAAGAATGGTTCCATTCACGGTACGGCTAGCGTTGGCGGTTGCCGTCAGCCCCCCCGTAAAGCTCAAACTGCCCCCGGCTTGTCCCAGGGTCAGGTCTCCGGTATTCGCAAAGGTCA
>NZ_JNUP01000040.1 GCF_000758165.1 Spirochaeta lutea
GCGTGATGAGGCGGGTGTGCTCTGGGGGTTTCTGAGGCACAAAAAAGTTACAAGCTTTTGCGCACTATGAAAAGACTGCCAGTTTAAGAACCAACAGCCTCGGCATCAAACATTCGAATCATCTCGGAGGTATGCGAGATGGGTAATCAGAACGTTTCGGTTAGAATTCCTTCCGGTTTGTTACCACCTTGGAAAGCAACCCGTAATCCAGGGCCTCGGGGGCGCTCATCCAAAAATCCCGGTCGGTATCCTTCTCCACCTGGGACAGATCCTTGCCGGTCTCCTCGGAGATGAGCTGGTTAATCTTCACCTTTAGCTTCTCAATCTCCTTCGCGTGGATCTCGATCTCCGTAGCAACCCCGCGGATCCCGCTCAGGGGCTGATGGATCAGGTAATGGCTGTTCGGCAGCCCGATCCGGCGGTCCTTGGGCGCCGCCAGGAGCACCAGAGCCCCGGCGCTGGCAACCAGACCCATCCCGATGGTATACACTGGGGCGTTTATGAATCGAATCATATCAAAAATGGCATACCCCGCATCGGCATCGCCCCCGGGACTATCGATGAAGAGCCGGATCGGCTCATCACCGTCCGCCTCAAGGAGCAGTAAGCTGCGGATAACCCGTTCTGCCAGGTCTTTATTTATCTCGCCGGACAGCAGAATGGAGCGGGTTTTCATCATCTTCAGCATCAAATTGCCATCCGCACCCTGCTCGTCCTTCTTTTGATCTTCTTTCTGTTCTTCTTCTAATCGCATATAAACTCCAACGGCTTGTTTCTGCTATAATATACGGAAAATTGAAGGAGTATGCAAAGGGAATGAGTAAATCAGCCTTCGTCGCCATTGTCGGGCGGCCCTCCGCAGGAAAATCCACCCTGCTGAACACCCTCTGTGGAGAAAAAATCTCCATTGTCACCCCACTGCCCCAGACAACCCGCAACAAGGTGCGGGGAATCTTGACCGAATCCCGGGGACAACTCGTCTTCGTGGATACCCCGGGCTTCCACGATTCCCAGCGGAAGTTCAACCTGCACATGCGCGACCTGGTTTCCGGCGCCCTGGAGGAAACGGACATGGTGCTCTACGTCATAGATGCCACCCGCTCCCCCGGGCAGGAAGAGCAGGCCCTTGCCCAGCTGCTGACCCAGGAAGACCATCCTGTTATAACCGTTCTCAATAAGAGCGATGCCCCCCCCGCCCCGGGTTGGGAGGACTTTTTTGCTACCTTCAGGGATTCCAACGCCCCCGGCCTCTCCATCTCAGCCGCCACCGGTCAGGGCATAGAGGCCCTAAAGGATCTGCTGTTCGAATCCGCTCCGGAAGGCGACCCCATGTACCCCGAGGAGTACTACACCGATCAAGATCCCAGCTTCCGCATCAGCGAGATCATCCGGGAGCAGGCCATGCTCCGGAACCGCGATGAGATTCCCCACAGTCTCTACGTTGAAGTCGCAGACCTGGAGGAGGATCCGGATACCAACCTGCTGTGGATCCGGGCATTTATCGTGGTAGAACGGGAGAGTCAGAAAGGCATCGTGGTCGGCAAGGGCGGAACCCAGATAAAGGCCATCCGCCAGACCGCGCAAAAAGAAATCGCCCGGCTCTTTCCCCAAAAAATCCATCTTGATCTGCGGGTGAAGGCTAGTCCCAAGTGGCGCAACAAGGATGCCCTGCTCCGCCGGCTGATCCGGTAACATCCATCCCGCTGCCGGACAGAGCCCTCCAGTAAATTCCGCTACCATCCATCCCGTTTTCAGGCGCCTCTCGGCAAGATATGTCACCATAATGAGCGGGTCTTGGCACAAGAACCGCGCCTGGCTTCTCCAGTTCTATGCACCGGAGAAGCGTGAGGGTAGTGCGCAAAAGACTGTAACATTGCCTACCTCCTGCGCTACCCCTGGGGCCGACCCGCGGGTTGTTCCGCTATATCCGGTGTTATTTACAACCTTTTGCGCACTAAGGAAGGAGGGCCCGCAGGTGCCGCCTTGGTTCAAAGGGAACCCGGTGTCCGCCCCGACAGCCCCGGGATGCCCGGGCATTAGAATCTCCTTGCACCATACCCTTATTAGGAATAGAATAGAACAACCAGAAATCACGACATATATAAGGAGGCTCACGCCATGAATAGTGTCAAAGGTACCCAGACCGAGAAGAACCTGCTGACGGCTTTCGCCGGAGAAAGCCAGGCACGAAACCGGTATACCTATTTTGCAAGCCAGGCCCGGAAAGAGGGCTACGTGCAGATCGCCGAGATCTTCGAAGAAACGGCCAACCAGGAAAAGGAACATGCCAAGCGCTTCTTCTCCTTCCTGGAGGGGGGCGAGGTTGAGATCGTTGCGGCCTTTCCTGCGGGAGAGATTAAAAGCACCGCCGAAAACCTGGAAGAAGCGGCAATGGGCGAGAACCACGAGTGGACGGAGATGTATAAGGAATACGCCGAAACCGCCCGGCAGGAAGGCTTCTCCCAGATCGCAGCCTGTTTCGAGGCTGTCCGGGTGGCCGAACGCCAGCATGAGAAGCGCTACAATAAACTGCGTCAAAACATCCTGGACGGTGAGGTGTTCAAGCGCAAGGAAAAGGTCATGTGGTCCTGCCTGAACTGCGGTTACATTTTCGAGGGTGAGCAGCCCCCGGCCAAGTGCCCGGCCTGCGCCCATCCCCAAGCCTATTTTGAACTAATCCGCGAGAACTGGTAACGTCCGTTCCCGTAAGAACTTCCACTATCCGGCAGCCTGGAATACCTGCTGCCGGAAACCTTCCAATGCCAGGGCGGCTCGTGACGTTGGAAGCTCCTCGGATAGGACAACCGCTTTGCATTCCATTGCCCCGACGGCCGGTACCAGCGGCTGCCGGGAATAGCTAGGCCCCCGGGATTGTGCCCCGGGGGTGTTTTTTCATAGTGCGCAAAAGGTTGTAACTTTTCCCTTCGGCGGCGCTGTCCCTGGGGCAGGCCACCAGGCGTCACCGCTTTATCTGGTGTAGTTTACAACCTTTTGCGCACTAGGATAATTTTTCTTTTCTTTTAACCACGTTTTGTGTATCTTACCACATAGTGAGGTATACAATGAACAAACAAACCAGTAAAACAGGGCTTTTCATGTTGGCCTTCCTGGCAGCAGCCATTTCGGGACTCTTCGGCGAAGCGCCGCCGGCACCGGACACACCGCCGGTCAGCATCTATGCCGAGGCGGAACTGGGGGCTGTAAAGATCTTGCATCACGTCATCCAGGTCGGACAGGACGGAACCGAGTTTAACTACCTAACCCAGGGCGGTCAGGAGCTGCTCCTGCCCTTCCAGCGCCTTGCCGCGGGACTAGAACTGGGGACTCGCAACCGGATACAGGTACTCTACCAACCCTTGGAGGTAGTCACCAATGTGCGCTTCCGGGAGGATGTTACGGTGGACGGCATAACCTTCGCCCAAGGCTCGCCCATGCAGCTCACCTATAGCTTCCCCTTTTACCGCCTGAGCTGGTGGTACGACTTTATTGCAGATCCGCGCCTTGATCTTTCGGCGGGAATCAGTCTACAGCTTCGCAATGCCAGCATACGCTTTCAAAACCTAGAAGCCGCAGCCGGAACGACTGCCGCCGGCCAGTTGACGGTGAGCCAGAATCTCGGCCTGGTACCGGCCTTGAACCTCTATGCCGGATACAGATTTGCATCGGGATTTGGATTGAGTCTGGATGTAGTGGGGATTTATGCAGGCTCGGCCTTCATTAACGGTGCGGACTTTGATTTTGAGGGATCGCTCCTGGATGCGAGCCTGCGGGCGAGCTATCCCGTAAAGGATCTTGGAGAAGCCTTCGTGAATCTCCGGTTCCTGGGGGGAACATCCCGGGGAACCAGCCAGTATCCCGACCAGTTCTGGACCCAGAGTATCGAGAAATTCACTATGAACAATCTGGCAACCCTGGCACTTACCCTGGGAGCGCGGCTCTAGCCGGGCTTCTCCCGGGGGATGGTTTTCATAGTGCGCAAAAGGTTGTAAACGACACCAGATATAGCGGAGCAGGCTATAATCCCACCCATGGGTTGTGTCCCCGGGGTGCAATGGTACAACCTTTTGCGCACTACCTACTTGCTTCCCCTCCCGGGGCGTAAGGACATCTGCCAGTTCCCCCGGGCTGATATATCAGTGAAACATTTCGAACCTCGTTCATCCCGGGGTGTAAGCACATCGACCTTCCCCCCCGAGCCTATCCAAGTACGCCCCTACCTAACCACGCTGCTCCCGGGGGGTTAACACATCCACACCCCCCTGGGCACGGCCTACATACACCGCATCTACCTGGCGGGTGAACAATCCAATCTCCAATACGCCCACGAAGGAGCGCAGGAGGGCCTCGCACTGGGGAAGGGGCATGTTCATGGTCTGGGCTATGCCTTGGGGGAACCGGGCATCCAAGATGAGGTTGCCGTTATCGGTAATGACCGGTCCTGCCTTCTTGGCTGCAGCCCGGAGTTCAACCTGAGCCCCCAGAGCCTGGAGTTTTTGGGTCACCACTCGGCGGGCTTCGGGGATGACCTCCAGGGGCAGGAGGAAATTAAGCCCCAGATTCTCCACCAGCTTTGATTCGTCCACAATAATGACATAGCGCTCGGCCTGGTACTCCACCAGTTTTTCCTGGGTGTGGGCAGCTCCGCCGCCCTTAATGAGCCGGAAATCCGGATCCACCTCGTCGGCTCCGTCAATGGCCAGATCGATGCGGCCGTCCACCTCGGGGTCGTTGAGGCTGCAGGTCTTAAACCCCAGGGTTTCCAATTCGATCTTAGTCTGAAAACTGGTAGGGACGATATACAGATCCTTCAGGGTCCCATCGGCGAGCAGTTCAGCGATCCGCCGCATGGCCCACAGGGCTGTACTACCCGTGCCCATACCCAGACGCATCCCGCTTTTAACCTCTTGGTCTACCACGGTGGTTCCCACAAGCTTCTTTAATTCTGCTGAATTCATGATCCTTCCTTCCTGAGTGCGCAAAAGGTTGTAAACTACACCAGATATTGCGGTGACGCCTGACGGCCTACCCCAGGGAGAGCGCCGCCGATGGCAAAAGTTACAATGTTTTGCGCACTATCCTAGAGATACAAGGCCAGGATGGCGGCAACACGCTCCTGACCGAGGGTCTTCAGGAACCCCGCCAGCCGCGGCCCCTTCTGGCGCCCGATAAGCACCTGATACATCACCGTAAAAAAGTCCTTGGGCTCAATCCCAGCCTCGCGGCTCAGACCGTACATGGCATCCTGGAGCTCCTTATCGCTGTACTGGGAGATCCCCCGGGAAACCAAGTCAGCCAGGGCCTTCAGGGCGGCACGGCTAATCGCCTCGGGGGGCGCGCCCTCCCAGGCTGATAGATCCGCCGGCCCGTCCTGGGGCTCTCGGAGGGTAAATACAAAATCCTCCGGGGCAAAACTATGCAGCCAACGCCAGGCGCAGGCCGCCCGCTGCCGGGCCTGGGCCCACCACTGCTCCCCCAGGGCACCCTGGGATTCCAGAGCCGGAACCTCCTCAAAGGCCCGGATGGCCCGGTCGATATCACCGTTCATGATTAAAAGCAGATTGCAGAGGTGCCGGAAGGGCAGCTGGAAGGGCTGACTCTCCATTGGCCCGTGCACCTGGGACAGCTCGTAAATCCGCCGCTCCTTGGCGGCCTTCTTCTCGTTCACCTGGTCGATGCCGAAGTAGATCCGTTCGCAGCGGTCGTAATCCTCGTAGATCTTGATCACATCCAGATCGAAGCTGATGGCAAACTCGGTATTCGGCCGCGTCCCGGCAAAGAGATACCGGGTTACCTGGGGGGTATACACCTCCAAAACATCATCCAGGCTGATAACCTCTCCGGAGGAGCTGGAAATCTTGCCCCCCCGGCCCTTAATGGAGATGAAATCGTATTGGAAGGTAACCGGAGCATCGACCCCGTACACCGCCTTGCAGATCTGCTTGGAGGTATCAAAACTGCCCCCCTCGCTGTGGTGATCCTTCCCAGCCGGCTCAAAATCAACCCCCTCATAGGCCCAGCGCATGGGCCAATCCACCCGCCAAGGCAGCTTGGCATTGGAGGTGCTCCGCAGATCCAGGGTCTCCTCCTTGCCGGTCTCATCGCAGCGGTAGGTCAGCCCCCATTCACCGTCCCAGGCAAGAACGGTGGTGGTATCCTTGTGAGTAAAGCTACTGAATACCGAAACCGGCCACCAATCCTCGGGCAGGGGCTGGGACCGGTACTGATCCAGGATCCCCCGGATCGTATCGCGGTGCTCCAGGGCGGTACGGATGCCCTGGGCGTAATCCCCGGCCCGGTACTTCGAGGCCTGGTAGATGTACTCGGGCTGAATTCCCACCTGCACCAGAAGCTCCTCCACCGCCCGCTCATTCGCTCTGGCGTAACTCTCTTCCTTGCCGTGGGGATCGGGCACCATGGTTATGGGCCAGCGCAGATACTTCTCCAGCTCCTCGGGATTGGGCATATTTTTGGGAACCTTGCGGAAGACATCATAATCATCCCAGGAATAAATAAAGCGAACCTTGGCGCCTTTATCGGCCAGGGCGCGGACCACCAGATCCACGCTCATGATCTCCCGGAAATTACCAATATGCACCGTCCCCGAGGGGGTTATCCCCGAAGCGCACACGAACTGATGATTCTGATTGCCCCTGTCATCCGAGGACGCCTGGCGGGTCCGCAAAATCTTGTCGGCGTTAATATCTGCCCAATGGGTCGACTGGTTTGTACTCATAGCCCGGAAGTATATAATAATGAGGCCCGGAACTTCAATCCGCCGGACTTTCCGCCGATACACAGACCATGAAGCAGATACTTGTGGTTTTTCTTGTTTTTTTCGGGGTGATTCTAACGCCCGCGCCATCCTTTGGGGCGGATCCCCACCAGCTGACCGGCGGCGCAAGCTGGTATGGCGAAGATTTCCACGGCCGTCCCACCGCCAGCGGCCAGCCCTACGATATGCACCAGCTCACCGCGGCCCACAAAACCCTGCCCTTCGGCACCCGTGTCCTGGTCACCGACCTCAATACCGGCCGCAGCGTGGAGGTAACCATTACCGACCGCGGCCCCTTCGTGGAAGGCCGGGTCATCGACCTGTCCTACCGGGCAGCCCAGGAACTGGACCTGGTTCACCGCGGGGTTACCCGGGTGCTCTTGGAACCCCTGGGCGGTCCGGAAGCACCCCCAGCGTTCGCCGTCCAGGTAGCCTCCTACCAATCCCGCCACCGGGCAGCCCAGGTGATATCCTCCCTGAGCACCCACGCCGACCTGAAGCCCCTTGCCCTGGTACCGGTTATCGCCGAGGCCTCCGGACTCTTCCGGGTCCTGGTTCCCCTGGATGCCAAGGAGCAAGCCGAGACTGTCATCGCTGCGGCAGCCGGCCTGGGCTTTTCCGATGCCTTTCTTCGCCAGCTGCAACCGTCAGAATCCCCGGAGGGTGAGTAACCCGGGGCAGCTTAACCCCAGTTAAACTGGCAGGTAGAGAGCCGGCTATTCCAGCTCCTCGGGATGAACGGGGTAGTCCCGGCTGGGGGTGTTGCCCACCCAGTTGTCTAACTCGTAGCCGTAGGTGCGGGCCAGGTCGGGGCGGATGGCCCGGAGAATTTTGGTTCCGTGATTGTGGCAGGTGGCAATGTAGACCCGGTAGCGGTTCTGGTTACCTGCCGTGGCGGTTCCGGCAGCGTAGAGCCCGGGAACCGAGGTTTCCATGGTTTCAGGGTTTAGGGAAGGTGCGTTATTCGGGGGCTGGAAGGTGCAGCCTGCCTGGGTAAAGAGGCTTTGATCGGGTTTAAAGCCCGTGGCAAGGTATACAAAGTCCGATGCAACCTGGCGGACGGCAGTAGAATCACCCTGAAGATCCTTCAACACCGTATACTCCGGGGTTATTTCCTTGACCTGGGTTTGGGGGTAGAATTGGATCTGCCCCGAGAGGATGAGCAGCTGGATTTCCAGATGTAGACGGCTGATAACGGTATTTTTGTCGAATTCCGGGCCGCGGTAGCTCATGGAGACCTTGGCCCCCGCCCGCCAGCAGCGCAGGGCCGCTTCCAAGGCTGAGTTCCGCCCGCCGACGATGAGCAGCCGCTGCTGGAAGTACTGGTGGGGGTCATTGAAGAGATGGGTCACATGGGGCAGATCCTCCCCGGGCACGGCAAGCTCGTTGGGGAGGGACATATCCCCCTGGGCGAGGATGACGTACCGGGCCTGGTATACGTCCTGGCCCCGGCGGCTCTGGGTGGTTACCCGGAAGCCCGGCTTCAACTGCTCCAGACGGGTCACCTGCTGGTAGGTGTGGATCCGCAGGCCCAGGGTCTCCACCACCGCACGCATGTACGCCAGGTACTCTTCCCCGGTTATCATTCCCTGGCTGGCGGTCTGAATCGGAATGCCGGACAGGGCTACCCATTCCGGGGAGCTGAAAAACTGGGTGTTCCGGGGCCAGGCCATGAGGGTCTGGCCGATCTGCCCCGCCTCCAAGTGGATGTAGTCCACCCCGGCGCGATGAAGCACCCCCGCCACCTCGATTCCTACCGGACCTGCACCAATGAGTATTACTTCCGCATCGTATGAAACCATGGTACTGTTCTACCATGTTTGAATTAAAACTAAAACTCTCCAAGGGCCGGGACGGCAACCTTCATCTGCACTTTCCCCTGCTCTTCCGCCTGACCCTCTACGTTCTTGCGGGTCTGCTCATCTCCGCCATGATCCTAAACCGCCGGCTTGAGGTGTTGCCGGTGATTCTCACGGCCGTAAGTCTCTTAGGCGGTCTGTACACCGAACACTGGACCTTCAACCCCCAACAGGGCGAGATCATCCATCGCTACGGCATCGCCCCCCTGACCAGAAAAGTCCGCTTCTCCCTCTCGGAGATCGAAAATTTTACCCTGCACCGCTTCTACAAGGGTCGCATGGCCCTGCCCGTTCCTCCGGGTGGATCAGCCGGCGGCCCGGGTTCCGACCACCCACGCCGCACACCCGCCGGTCCGGACTCGCCGTCAGCGCCGGGCTCTTCAGCCCCCAACATCCCCGGCGGTCCGGATGGTGTAATCAATTCCGGCCTGGGCATTCCCGAACAGGACCCCAGACCCCGGGGCCTCTGGGGCCGGATGGTCCAAAAGACCATCTACAGCCTTTCCTTCGAGCACATTCACCAAGGCCGGGTCGTCATAGAAAGCCAGAGTAATAAACAAATGGAACAATGGGCCTGGTCCATCAGCCGGCATTGCCGACTGCCCCTGGGCTTTGATGATCAGCGGGGCTCCGAGGACCGGGCATAGACCGGGGTGTACGGGCTCCCGATTGTTTTCGTTTTGTAGTGCGCAAAAGGTTGTAAACGACACCAGATATAGCGGCGCGTTCCGGATGCATTATTGCAACAATCACCACTACACCATCCCGGATTTCCATATACCACCCGAAACTTAAATCGATTGGTCAACGCTATCCGAATGCCTGCTGATACCTCTTGGAATGCATAGGGGTTTTCCTGCAGAATCGGAAATACTTGCGTTAGTCGGCCTTAAATCGTTGTTCAAGTCCTGGCTCCAGAGCCCGGTACCAGTTAATCGCCTCGGCAATATCTTGGTCGGTTTCCTCAAGAAATACAATGCGATATGCCATGGTTCCTACAGTCCATGGCGCTGTTTCATTTGTTCCAGGCTGATTCCCGTCTCCGGATGATTTTGGAAGTGTTCCAGTCGAGATCGGATCATCTGCCGTTCCGCTTTGCTTAAGGAGATGTATTCTTCGGCAAAATGTTCTTGCAGGACCTCCAAAACTGCATGCTTTTCGTTTTCAGATAGCTGTTCTACTTCTTGGAGTATCGATTCCAGACTCATATTCCCCCCTTCTTCACCGAACGAGTTCCTTGTAAATCAAGTATACCTACTATTGCTTTTCGATTCATCCGTCTTTCCTCGGTGCACCCTTCCGATTCCGGTCATATCGGTCCCTATTCTTCAGCATTATCTCCCGTTTTGTATTGTTTTCCTCAAGCCGTGTAATGAACCACTCGATTCGTGCCAAGTACTCCCCTAACCACTCACCTATCGCATCCCGCTGGCTCTCCATCTGCTGCTGGAATTCAATCGGTGTATCCACTGCCCCATACCACTTCTCAGGGGATCTTTAGGTTATCGGGTACTCATAGGCCACTCGGTCCGAACTTCCCGCACCAAGGATACTCGAAAACCCACTAAACTTAATCACCTGCTCACCGGCAACCGTACCAGCAGGGGTATGGTACGCCTGGCTTTCCTGCCAGTCATTCACACCGTAGCTTTCGTTCCACCACCAGGGCGCGGATTCAGGGTTCGTTTTGTAATCAGGATGGGCATCCCAGGGATTCTCATTGTTCCAATCCACCACAGGATTATCATCAGATGATTGTTCAGAGATGTACAAGTTCGCCCGCCACAGGGCTTTTTCGTCTATGACGCTCCTACCTGCAGAAAAATCTTTCGCACCATAGTGGGCTTCTCCGGCGAATGAGAAGGAATATCGGGTTGGCTCTTGGTTTGGGGTGTGTGTTTTTACCGCGGTCACTGTTCTACTTCAATACAATCTCAAAACCAGCTTGCTCGAAATGATGATCAGCGGTAAAGGCAACGGTCAGTTTTTGCTGGTTCATCACCACCATTGAAATGCAGTCGGTCAATCCCCATTCCTTATCTTGATGCCGCGAAAACCACGATAGCCCTTGAGAAAATAATGCGGCGCTCACCGGAACGACTGTAATGTTATCAGCTTGGTAGCAACTGGTAATATAACCAACAGCGGTTTCTCTACCACTCCGGGAAAAGGTGTTTCCTACCTCTGTAAGTACTGCCTCGGTAGTCCAAATTTCCTTCGTCTTGCGTAATTCCGGCAACAAGGCCATGGCCTTTTCGTGATAACCGTCGTTCCTATTGAGTAAGGCCTGGATGTATGCCGTATCCAGAAATACCCGCGCCGCGTTCATTGATTGTCGGATCCCCGCTTCGGAATCCCGTACAGATAGTGGTCGTGTTCCCTCGCCAAATCCTCAGGACCTTCCACACTACCGGCCAACATTGCTATCGTATCCCACGGATCATTGGGTTCCAGCTCTTCATCCGCATTAATCTGGGCACGGTAATGTTTCCCCTTCTCTAAGTTTACCGGTCCCACCGGGCGAAGCACGGTCCCGTCATAAATCAATTCTATGGTCTGGGTCATAGTAATCTTCCTTTTCTCTATGATTAGTATACCTACTTTTGTCTTTCGATTCATCCGTCTTTCCTCGATTTACCCTTCCGATTCCGGTCATTTCGGTCCCTATTCTTCTGCATGATTTCCCGCTTTGTATTGTTTTCCTCAAGCCGCGTGATGAACCTCTCTATTTGTACCAAGTACTCCCCGTCCACCTCCCGGTACTCGTGGTTTTCCATGGTGTGGTAGCTCTTGTAGATTCGTTTCAAGTTTTCGGTCCGTTCCCAGGTATAGCCCCCGTGGTTTCAATTGAGCTGTGGCCTAACAGTTCCTGTACAATCCGAAGGTCCGCGCCCCGGCTTAACAGGTGGGTTGCCGTCGAATACCGGATCGTACGGGCTCAGCATAATACATAAGGATATCTGCCCCTTTTGTACCGTAAATGGGCAGAAATCTTATTCCAATGAATTGGGGGTGCGGATTGTGGAAATCGCTTGTATAAGGCACTTTCCTGCTGGTTCGCCGTTTCTGGGAAAATCGAAGAATTTCACTCAGCTGCTACGGCGCAAACCGCTCCATCGGTGCGCTGCTCCGTGGCCCGCCGCATCCCCAGTGAACTGCAAATGCGTTGTTGGGCGCAGGCCTGCAGGCCGGAGCGAACCGCCGGCACGGACGCCGAGTGCGTATACCGCATTTTCGGTTTAAGCCCGCAGCCACGATTTGACGCGATTCGATGAGCATCAATGAGGGCTGTGCTTGGGTTCGGCGGACTGTGTTCGAAGATATAGAAATCGCAGAATAGTCGCCTGAACCTGATTCGCGCCTAGATCGCTCATATGTTAAACGGGGGCCTTCTGTGGGATGATTAGGTGCGGTCGGGGCAGTGTTACTCGATGTGGCGCCCCGGCTACCAGAAGCGTTCAAGTTTCATGAGTTCAAACTCATCGTGGTCCCGATTGTAGGATAGGACATACAGGGTTCCTTCGGGGGTGACGGTGAATTGAGATCGTGCAGATTCGGCCAAATTCGTGGCTTCGAAAAAGGCAACGGATTCACCGCCCGGACTCAAAACACTGATCCTTCTGTGATCATTCCAGTATGTGTTACCATTTTGATCCCACCCGATAAACTGTGAAAACAGAATCGTCGCCTGCCATTCGGTTGTTGGTCGAGTCGTATTCCAGTGGTAGCGAGCATAAGAATACCCATACGGCGCTACAAGCCTTCTGTTCCAGAATATGTACCCATCCTCATCGACGGTAAACTCTTCGGTTCCTTCGTAGTCTTCTTTTAGAAACCGAATCGTTTCTTCCGGATTCATCATGGATATTGTGCCGTCGAAGTCCTCAGTTATGTGAAAACCAAAGTATCGGGGTTCGGATCCTCCGCCGTAGGGTTGAATCACTAACATGTCACCTGCGATGATGGCGCGATTATAAAAACTGGCATCTTCAAATCTATTTAGAAATGTATCGTCACTTAAAAGATGTCCTGCCTTCAACTCATACACCTGATACCTTCCCGGATAACCAAAGAAGAAAAGATACTCCGGTGTAGCGATTAATTTTTCCCGATCAATCCCGGTCAATATCACATGCCACGCACCGTCATCCTTAATCCAAACAACCCGTTGATTTACATTGTCGGTAATATAAAAACCCTCATCGACATATACAAGTCCGACAGGCGAAGACGGATTCGACCCCATCCCCTCAAACTCGTGAAAGCGAAACTCACCTTCACCACTTCCATTCGGAAATCTACTGATTTCCTCAAACTTTACGGGATCTAGTGCGAAAACCATATGTGCCAAAATCATGAAAAGGATAAACCCTACACAAGCTTTTTTTATTTGTTTCATTAGTATACCTCAGCCTTTTTTAACCGCACAATTCGCCAGGTGTCGCTTGAGTATTCCACAAGTGTTCTGGATGCACCTTGAATACCCGGATTCACTACATACGCAATCGAATCTCGGTATGTTGCCTCAATCAGCTGGATATTCCCTGCACTCACGCTTCCATCAGGGTTCCGCTCCACACTCTGCACAATAGCGATGTGTCTCCCACTGCCATTATTGAGTCTTGTGTACAGGATGTCACCGGGTTTCACAAGTTGAAAGAGACTGTCATCAACAATATCCGCTGGACTTGTCTTACCTACAATCAACTCCGAATAAACCTCCCAGGTTCCACCGGTGGGATGCACCGATTTATCAAGATCAGCTCTTGGATATGCCCGTCCTGACCCCGTGGTTCCAAGTTCTCTCCAGATATACGGATTTTTAGTATATTCATAGGAACGCTGGGCAAGACCAATACAATCAACTCCGGCCATTAATCCTGCCCATAAACTCGGGGTTAATTGCCCGGCAATTGCATCTTTTTCGGTCTGACTAATAGCCATTTCGCCATTACGAGCAACATCGGAAGCGGTTAATCCAATTCCAGGCAAATATGGATGTGTACTAAGCTCATGTACATCAGTCGGAAAGGTCATCCAGCTTCCCGGCACATAATACCGCCATTCGCCGTCTGGAGCTGTGGTCTGGTTCCAGGTTTCTAGCTGCTGAATGAATTCATTTGCAAGTCCTGTCGGTGCTGGTTTGTTCATTCCTACGGGACTATACCACTCAAGGAATGAAGCTTTCTGACTTTCCATCTTTTCTTGGAACCCTCGCGGAGTATCAACAGCCCCATGCCACTCATCGTTATAGATCATAGGATATTCATACGCAACTCGATCCTTCACATTTTCGCTGCTTCTAATACTCGAAAACCCACTGAACTTAATCACCTGCCCCCCGGCAACCGTTCCAGCGGGGGTATGATACGCCTGGCTTTC
>NZ_JNUP01000041.1 GCF_000758165.1 Spirochaeta lutea
CTTCAAGGGTGGGGGGAGGTTTGTAAAAAGTTACAGGGTTTTGCGCACTATGAAAAAGATCAAATACCCACTATACTAGCCATTATGACTAATAAGAACGACAGCGGGGGAGTCTCAGAACCCCACCAACTCTCCACTGCCCGGCTTGTGCTCTACGGATTCGGAGACACCAGCTTCAGCCTGGCAATTACCACCGTGGGCGCGTTTCTTGCGGTGTTTTTAACCGACATTGTAGGCATCAGCCCCGCCTATGCGGCCGGGGCCATCTTTCTGGGGCGCACCTGGGATTACATCAGCGACCCCCTGCTTGGCTTTCTGTCGGACCGGACCCGAAGCCCCTGGGGACGAAGAAGACCCTACATCCTCTTCGGCACCCCCTTCCTGGGAATCACCTTCGCCCTGCTCTGGTGGGTTCCGCCCGTAGAGGGGCAATTGGCCCTGGCGGTGTATTACGGTGTTATGTATCTACTGTTTACGACGGCGGCTACGGTGGTGTTTATGCCCTATGTGGCGCTGACCCCAGAGATCGCTCCGGGGTACGACCAGCGCACCCGGGTCACCGGTTACCGCATGGCCTTTTCCATCGCGGGCAGCCTGGTGGCCTTTATTGTGCCCCTGTTGATCGTGGGCACCTTCGAGGCCGCCAATGCCCCCCGGGCCCTGACAATGGGGGTGCTCTTCGGGCTGTTCTTCTGCATTCCCCTATACACCGCCTTCTTTGCAGCCAAGGAGCGGGGGGAGTTCGTTCACTCCAAACCGCCCCGGCTGCGGGATTCCGTCCGAGCCTTTATGGGCAACAAGGCCTTCCTCTACGGCATGGGAATCTTCCTGCTCACCTGGATCACCATCGATCTGATCCAGGCCCTGCTTCTCTATTATATTAAGTACGTGGTGGTCCGGGACGGCTACAGCGAGCTGATCATGGCGTCGATTTTCGTCAGCGCCCTGGTCAGCCTTCCCCTCTGGGACTGGCTCAGCCGCCGCTTCGACAAACGCCGGGCCATGATCTACGGCTACATCGGGTGGATTGTGGTTATGGTGATTCTATCGGCCTTCACAGCCCAGGTGAATCTGGGACTGATCGTGGGGCTCTGTGTCCTTGCCGGCCTCGGGGTAGGCGCGGCCCACGTAATGCCCTGGTCCATCCTGCCCGATGCCATCGAGGTCGGGGAGGAAAAAACCGGCCAGCGCCACGAGGGCGTCTTTTACTCCGTGGTGTTCCTGGTGCAGAAGGCTGCCAGCAGCTTCGCCATTCCCCTGGCCCTTCTGGTCCTTGAGGCGGCAGGGTACCGGGGTGATTTGACTGTCCAGGGGCCTCAGGCGATCTTTGCCCTTCGCATGCTCATGGGGCTGGTTCCTGCGGTGTTCCTAACCGGAGCGATCTTCCTGGCAGTGAAGTACCCCCTGAAGCGCGAACAGCACCAGGCCCTCTTAGCAAAACTCGAGGCGCAGCGCCAATCCCAGTCCGACGAGAATTCCGCCACCGGGCCAGGGAGCATTCCGGCGGAGACAGAATAAAGAGCCCTGGGGCGACATAGTCGGTTTTGTTCTGATAGTGCGCAAAACCTTGTAAAACACACCGGATATGGGGTAAGCAGAGAGTACCGACCCCAGATACAGTGCCGCCGACAGGGATTGTTACAACCTTTTGCGCACTACAGGAGGACTCCATGGCCATACAGACAGCAGCCAAGGGAATAACCCTTGTTCAGGTTCAAACCCCCCGGGACCGCCGGCGCTTTGCCGGCTTTCCCTGGAGGCTCTACCGGGATGACGCCATGTGGGTGCCGCCCTTGTACCGGGATCAGATCAAGGCAATCCATCCCCTGAAGGGAGATTTTTTCCGCCGGGGAGGCAAGGGAGTCTGCTTTATGGCTCTGGATAGCCGGGGCAGGGTGGCGGGTACCATCTGCGCTGCCATGGATCCAGCCCGGAATGAGAATCTCCGGGCCATGGGCAAGCCGTCGGAGTGCATCTTCGGCTTCCTGGAATACCGCCAGGACCCATCGGTGCTCCGGGCCCTGATCTGGCAGGCCCGGAAGTGGGCCCTGGCCCGGGGGCTGGAGCGGCTGGTGGGGCCCTTCAACCTGGACTACGAGGACCGGTACGGGGTGTTGGTGGACGGATGGGACCACCCCCCGGCGCTGCTCTGCGGCCATTCCAAACCCTACTACCGGGAGATGATGGAGAACGAGGATTTTATCGCCTACCGCCCGGATAATGTTGCCTACCGGGTGGATCTGGATCAGCCCAACCCCGCCCTGGACCGGGTTATGACCCTGGCAAAGCGGGTGGAGCAGGGGGGGCGCATCAGTCTCCGGGGGGCCGATTTTTCCCGCCTCGACCGGGAGATTGATCTGGTCTACTCGATTATTAATCCCTGTTTGGAGCATCTCAACGACTACGTTCCCTTTGACCGCCAGGACCTGGCCGACAGCCTCAAAGCCATGAAGCCCCTGGCCGATCCTGAACTCATCCTCTTTGCCCAGGAAGGCCCCGAAGAGAAGATGGTGGGCTGGTTTCCCGGGCTGCCCAATGCCAACGAGACCCTGAAGACCCTCAACGGGTTGCACCGGCCCTGGGATTATCTCCGCCTGCCGGCCCTGGCCTTTACCCGTCCCCGGGGGTTATCGGTGAAGAGCGTATTGGTACTGCCCGAGTGGTGGGCTAGGGGGGTGAGTATTCTCTTCTTCGCCCGGATGCGTGAGCTTGCCCGGAAGAAGGGCTACCGCTGGATCGACCTGTCCCTAACCAGCCTGGATAACCCCTACACACCCCAGCTCGCCCAGCGCCTGGGGGCTACCCTCTACAAGCGGTACCGGGTCTATACCCGGGACACTTCCGTGGCCTAGGTTAGTCTTGGTGGTGTTCCTCCAGGGCGCTGATCCATTCCTCTAAACCGGCCCGGGCTGCGAGCAGATCCTGGAAGTCTTGGAGCCGCAGCTTCCGCACCAGGCGGCTGAGCAGGCGCTGGTAGGACTGGGGGGAGCTGGCGACAATCAGGAACACGGCGGTAACCTCTTGTCCGTCCGGGGCCTGGTAATCCACGGGGTGTTCCAGGTAGGCCAGGGATAGGAATTCCTCCTCCTCCCGGTGAACCACCAGCCACCGGGGATGGGGCATGGCCAGACCCCGTCCCACGGCGGTATAGCCCAGCTCCTCCCGTTCCACCAGGGCCTTCATAAGGTCGGTCCGGGTATCGTCAGCTAGGTCCAGCCGGGCGCAGAGCTGCCGGATAACCTCCAGGGGGTCCTGGGCCCGGAGGCCGTGGTGGACCCCGCCCCTGGAGAGCTTCTCCGCCAGGGGTGCGTGGCGGTGTCCCAGATACCATTGAGCCCTCTCCAGAGCCCGGGGCAGGTCCGGCACAAGATCATCACCCAGGCTTTTGGTTATACCCAAACTCTCCAGAGAATGAATCACCCCGGGCTGGGCCCCGGCTAAGATGATCCGGGTTCCCCGGTCTCCGGCGTGGCCGATGAGCTGGGCGAGGTTCCGGGCCCCGGTGGTATCGATGCTGGAGACCAACCGCATCCGGATGATCCGGACCCGCGGCGGGGGGCTGGGCAGGGTCAGCTGGGTTTTATAGGATTCTACTGCCCCGAAGAACCAGGGACCCTCGAGTTCAACCACATCCACATCCTCGGGAATAATCAGGGTGGTAAAGCCGTGGGGGTCCTGCTCTTCGGGAACCTCCCGCATCTCCCCCCGGTGGATCCGGACCTGGGTGGTTTTACTCATGGTGCGCAGAAACACCAGGAAGGCCAGGAGCATGCCCAGGGGAATCGCCACGGTCAGATCGATGATTACCGTAAGGCCGAAGGTCAGAACCAAGACCAGGCCCTCGCTCCGGGGTCCCTTCATCAGATGGGCAACGGTGTGCACCTCGCTCATGTTGTAGGCCACCAGGGTTAGAATCCCCGCCAAAACCGCCAGGGGAATCAGGCTCGCCAGGGGACTTAAAAAGAGCAGCACACCCAGAAGAAACACCGCGTGGATGATCCCCGCCAGGGGCGATTTGGCCCCGGATCGGATATTGGTAGCCGTCCGGGCGATGGCCCCGGTGGCAGGAATGCCGCCGAAGAGGGCGCAGGCGATGTTCGCAATCCCCTGGGCGATGAGCTCGGTGTTGGAATCATGCTCCTCCCCGGTTAGGCCGTCGGCCACCACCGCGGAGAGCAGGGACTCCACCCCTGCCAGGAGGGCGATACTCAGAGCCGGCAGCCAGAGGGTGCTGATCCGCTCAAGGATGCCCGGGGGAATCCTGGGCGCGGGAATGGCCCCGGATATCTGACCGAAACGGCTGCCGATGGTTTCCACGGGAATGGAGAAGATGTTCACCGCCAGGGTGCCCAGCACCAATACCACCAGCGCTCCGGGAATCCGTTTATCCAGACCTTGGAGCAGCAGGATTCCCCCAATACTGGCCCCCGACAGGACCAGCGCCCAGGGATTGATCCTGCCCAGGTTGCTGAGGATGAGATGCCACTTCTCCAGGAACTCCGCCGGAACATGCACCAGCCCGAGGCCTAATAATTCGTTTACCTGGGAACTGAAAATGATCAACGCGATGCCGGCGGTAAATCCGAGGATGACCGGATAGGGAATAAACTGGATGAGGTTCCCCATTCGAATCACCCCAAGAAACACCAGAAAGACCCCAGCCATGAGGGTTGCAATAATGAGCCCCTCGAATCCGTGGGTTTCTAGGATGCCGTAGACAATTACGATGAAGGCGCCGGTGGGTCCGCCGATCTGTACCCGGGAGCCCCCCAGGGCGGAGATAATGAAACCGGCGATAACAGCGGTTATGAGGCCCTTATCCGGGCTCACCCCGCTGGCGATGGCCAGGGCTACCGCCAGGGGAATGGCGACCACCCCCACGATGATTCCCGCGCTCAGATCCTGACCAAAACTATTCCATGAATAGCCCCGGGACCTGATTTCCAAGAGTTTCGGTTTGAACATGGTTGATCCTTTTTCGATTACCATGGCTATACATCTCCCGGGACGGAGAGTCAAGGGGCAAGGAATGTGATTACAAAACCCCCGTTATGTCGTATCCTAGTACCTCCAGGAGCAAGATCATGAGTGCCTTTCCCCCAGAGTTCGATCCCCTCATAACCCGGTGGTTCACCAGCCACATCGGCACACCCACGGACTTCCAGACCGAGGTGTGGCAGGCTGCATCCCGGGGGCAGGATTTGGTCATGACGGCCCCCACGGGGAGCGGCAAGACCCTGGCCGCCTTTCTCTGGGTGCTCAACCGGCTTATGGTTCAGCCCGGGAGTCCAAGGCCTGGCGCCGG
The DNA here is from genome assembly GCF_000758165.1 of Spirochaeta lutea. Classification (NCBI taxonomy): domain Bacteria; kingdom Pseudomonadati; phylum Spirochaetota; class Spirochaetia; order Spirochaetales; family Spirochaetaceae; genus Spirochaeta; species Spirochaeta lutea. The sequence goes on from NZ_JNUP01000041.1 coordinate 5,306, forward strand.
TGTGGAAGCGGGCGCCGCTTCCGATACGGTGTACCCGGATGATAGGCAATCCGTCCCCGGCACGGGGACTTACTCCGGCGCCGGTACCCCCGCGGCTTCCGGCGAACAAACCGCCCTCGGCACCGGCGATACCACCGAGCCCGGTACCTCTCCCGGCGCCGAGCCCGGTGCCAAATCCACCCCCGGGGTCCGGGTACTCTATATATCACCCCTGAAGGCCCTGAACAGCGACATGCAGCGCAACCTGGAAATGCCCCTCCGGGCCATAGAAGCCCTGGCTGCCGGCCAGGGACGAACCCTGGCCATGCCCCGGATCGGCCTTCGAAGCGGCGATACCCCGGCAAACCAGCGCCGGTCCCTGCTCAAGGATCCCCCGGAGATTCTCATTACCACCCCCGAAAGCCTGCACATCCTGCTGACAAGCCAGTCCGGCAGGGGCCTATTTGCCAATCTGGAGCTGTTGATCCTTGACGAGGTCCACGCCCTGCTACCCAGCAAGCGGGGCAGCCTCCTGAGTTTGAACCTCGCCTTCCTGACCCGCCTGGCCGGTGATTTTCAGCGTCTGGCCATCAGCGCTACGGTTCCCGAACCCCGGGCCGTTCAGGAGTACCTGATATCCGGCCGGGAAGCGGTGCCGGGGGGCAGCGGTTCTGGTACGGGGATTCCTGTGTCCCGGAGCGGGGGGGCCGCGGCCGGAGATATTGGGGTGCCGGACATGGGCCACGGGATCGGGCTGGACCATCCGGTCCCGAAACCAGTCCCAGGAGGAGCAGGAGATGCCCCGTCCACCGATGCCCCGTCCACCGATGCCCCGTCCACCGATGCCCCGTCCGCCGATGTCCCGTCTGCCGATGTCCCGTCTGCCGATGTCCCGTCTGCCGATGCCCCGTCTGCCGATGCCCCGTCCACCGATGCTCCGTCCACCGATGCTCCGTCCACCGATGCTCCGTCCACCGATGCTCCGTCTGTCGGCCTTCTGTCCCAAGACGAAAAGACACCCAGCCCCCTGCCCCGGCACATCGCCGCCGCCGCCAGCAAGGCCTACCAGCTGGAGGTGCGGATGCTTCAGGGTACCGGGGAGGAGTTTTGGCATAGCCTGACCCGGGAACTCTACCACCGCATCCTGGACAACCGCTCCACCCTCCTGTTTACCCCCAGCCGCCGGTCCGCCGAGCGGATAACCCGGCTGATCAATGAGTACCACCAGGCCATGGATCCCGGAGCCCCGGTTTTGGTCTACGCCCACCACGGCTCCCTGTCCCGGGAGATCCGCCAGCAGGTGGAGGGGCAGCTCAAGCAGGGGTTGCTGCGGGGGATTGTGGCCACCAGCTCCCTGGAGCTGGGGATCGATGTGGGTGCCTTGGATCTGGTCGTTCTCCTGGGAGCCCCGACCTCGGCTGCCTCTGCCATTCAGCGCCTGGGCCGGGCGGGGCATAGCCTGGGCCAGACCAGCCGGGGACTCATCTACCCCCTCCATGCCCGGGAAACCCTGGACGCCCTGGTTCTGGCCCGGGGGGTGGAGCAGGGCCTGGTAGAATCCCTTCCCATCCCGGAAAATCCCCTAGACGTCCTGATCCAGGGAATCCTCTCCATGACCAGCCACCGCACCTGGGAAGAGGATGAGCTCTACGCCTGGGTCCGCCGTGCCTCCAGTTTTCGGAATTTGAGCCGGGGGGATTTCAATGCCGTCCTGGACCTCCTGGAGGGCAGGTACGCGGACCAGCGCTTCCGTGACCTTCAGCCCCGGATATTCCGCCGCAGCCAGGAAGGCCGGCTCACCGCCAAACCCGGGGCCGCCCTGCTCATCTACAGCTCCGGAGGCACCATAACCGACCGGGGCTACTACAAGCTGCGCCTCGAGGGGGCGGGCAGCCTCATCGGGGAGCTGGACGAGGAGTTCGTCTGGGAGCGGCGCCCCGGGGATACCTTCGCCCTGGGATCCCGGGTGTGGCTGGTCCGGCAGATCACCCATAACGATGTCCTGGTAGAGCCCGTACAAAACCCCCGAAGCATGACCCCCTTCTGGCGTGCCGAGCCCGGTTCCCGCCCCTGGGAACTCAGCAGTCTGCTAACCGAGTTCCTGGAAGAGGCCCAGGACCCCGGGATCTTCCAGACACTACCCGGGGCGGTGCAGCATCTCCTGACCCGCCAGCGGGGCGAAACCCAGGTCCCCTGGCCCCACCGCCACCACATCCTGGCGGAGCACATCGAAAGCGACGAGGGCGAAGGAGGGGAGGGCCGGCCCATGCTCATTCTGCACACCCTCTGGGGGGCGGCGGTCAACCGGCCCCTGGCCTTCATCCTCCAGGGGCGTCTGGACCAGGAACTGGGCACCGGTCAGGCCCAGGTGATGGCGGGGAACGATACCATCCTAATAAGCGGGGTAGTCATTGAGGATCCCCGGGAGCTGCTGGGCGGCCTGGCCCTGTCCCGGCTGGAGCAGTACCTCACCCGGGGCCTTGAGACCAGCGGCTACTTCGGGGCGCGCTTCCGGGAGGCCGCCAGCCGGGCCCTGCTCTTGCCAAAACGGGGCTTCGGACAACGCCAGCCCCTGTGGATCAGCCGGATGCGCTCCCGGAAGCTCTACGCCCGGGTAAAATCCATCCCGGGCTTTCCCCTGATAAAGGAAACCTGGCGCACCTGCATCAGGGACGAGTTCAACATCCCCGTGCTCACCAGCCTGCTGGAGGAGATTCAAACCGGCGCCATCCGCATTACCCCGGTTACCACCACCCGGCCCAGCCCCTTCGCCCAGGACATCATCTGGCAGCACACCAACCTGAACCTCTACCGGGACGACACCCCCGAAGACAGCCTGCCCGGCACCTACCAGGGCGACCCCGTCCAGGACGTCTTAGGCTCCGCAGCCCTGCGCCCCATCATCCCCCGGCACCTCATAACCCGCCTGGAAACCCAGCTCCAGGGCCTGACCCCTGACTCCCGGCCCCGGAGCCCCGAAGAACTCTACCAGCTGCTCAAGGACCGCCTCTGCCTAACCCCCGGGGAATTCCGCCGCCTGGCCGCCGATCTGGATTCACCCGAGTCCGGGTTGCTCCCCAGCCTAGGGGGCTCCCTCTATGTAATCCGTTCCCGGGCCGCCGAAGGCCGACCGAGCCCCCGGCCGTGGATCTGCTGCGCCGACAGTCTGGCTGAAATCCGCCGCCTGCTGCCCCGCCGATCCTCCAGCCTGCTCATCGCCCCCCTGGACCCGGTTTCCAATTTCCTGGACACCCTCCCGAGCCTGGAGGATTCTTTCGAGCTTTCTTCCTGGGGTGATTCGAATGCCCCTCGTACCCCATCCCCGGGTGAACCCCCCGTCAGCCCCGGTCCTCAGGGTTCCTCCCCGCTTCCGGACCGCCCGGGCCCCCTCTTCCTTCGCTGGCTCCAGAGCTACGGCCCCCTCCCGGTTCATGGCCCGAACCCTGCCCCGGGCCCGCAGCCCCTCCCCCCAACCCCGGGCGGCATTCCCGGTGACCCGGCAGCTGCATCCGGCCAGACCCTGGAGGATGCGGCACCCCGGGCTGACCACCAGCCCTCAGGCGGCACTCCCGGTGATCCGGCAGCTGCATCCGGCCAGACCCTGGAGGATAGGGCACTCAGGGACGACCTCCAGCCCTCAGGCGGTACTTCCGGTGATCCGGCCGGTTCCACCGTCACGGCTGATTCCGGTCCTCCCGCCGGGGCGTTTTGGGAGCTTCTGACCGGGGTGGCGGATCTGAGGCCCGATCATCCCGGCCTGGCGGGTTTGGGAACCCAGCTCATCTGGGGGGCTGCCCTGGGTGAGCCCCTCCCGTCTCCCGAACCCTCCGGGGCGTATCACCGGACCGGCCCGGAGTCCGGGAATCCCGGGATGGATTCGGCCGGGAGGGAATCTACCGGTGTTCCTGCTGCGGTTGAACGGGCTCCCGGCGTCCGGGGCCAGGACGGTGCCGGGGCGAAGCAGTACCAGGTCTGCGATGCGGACAACCTGGAGCGGCTCCTGCGGATGCTGCGCAAACAGCGGGCCAGCTCCCATGCCCTTGTGCCTCCGGAATTTCTCCCCCGGCTCCTGGCCTGGAAGCAGGGGATCATCGATCTGCCGGATTCCGGGGAAGGATCAGCCGCCCCGGGGAGTATAGAGCCCGGAACCGGCGGTCTGGCGAAATCCGGAGCAGATCAGGATGCCGGGGGACGCTTCGGCCGGGTTATGGAGAGGTTACTGTGGTATCCCGCCCGGCCCGGAGCCTGGGACCAGGTTATTCTGCCCAGCCGGGGTGCCCTGCCGGCCCTGCACCATGCCCAGGGCATCCTGTCCGAGCTGGGGCTTCATTGGTACGCCTGGCAGGACAGGGTGTTCTTCGGGTTCGAGGATGAGCGGGTCTATTTCTTCGATCCCCCCGAGGCACCTGCGGACCTGGCCCGGGCCCTGGAAGAGCTGTTTCCCGGCAGCGCCGGGAGCTACGATGTGCTGAGCCTTTCGGAGTTCAGCGGCCTGGCCCTGGGGGAGGTAAACCGTCTACTCTGGCAGCTTGCCTTCGCCGGCCAGGTGCGCGGGGACAGTATTGAAACCATCCGCCAGGGCATCGTCTCGGAGTTCGGCGCCAAGGAGCTGCCCGGCCTGGGAGGGCCCAGCCGGGGTTCCCGGGGCGGCCGGGTTCCGGGCGGAGCCGGTGCGCCGGGGAATTACGGCGCTCCGGGGATTTACGGGGCCTCGGGCATCCCGGGGCTGAACCTGCCCGGAGCCGTGGGAAGGCGCACCCGGGGACGCAGGGCGGCGCCCGGCCGGGGCATGCCCGGACCCCGGGAGTGGCAGGCCCTCCGGGGACTGCGGGGGCATTGGCTGCGGAACCCCCGGGCATTGGAATCACCCTGGGATAACCCCATGGCCGCCCTAGAGGCCGGAAAGGAGCGGGTCCGCCAGCTTCTGGACCGCTACGGGGTGCTGCTCCCGGGCATAACCCGGAAGGAGCTGCCCCTGCTGCAGTGGAGCAGCCTGTCCCGCACCCTGCGTCTCATGGAGCTCTCCGGGGAGATCCGCAGCGGCCTGTTCTTCGCCGACCTACCCGGGCCCCAGTACATGCTGCCCCCGGACGCCGATTTCCTGGAGCAGGGCGGGGTGACCGGCCCCCTGGTCCAGGCAAAACCCTGGTACTGGATGAGCGCCGCCGACCCCGCCAGCCCCTGGGGCCTGGGCCTGCCGGGTTACCCGGGAGAGATTCCCCGCCTGGAGGGCAATCTGATCATCTTCGACCCCCAGGGCCCCGCCGCCCATCTGACCCGCAAGGGCCGCGACCTGCACATCCGCCCCCGGACTACCACCGCCCAGGCACCCTCCCTGGCGGCCTGCCTCCAGCAGATCGCCGACACCCTGCCGGGCTACAGCCCCCTGCGCATCGCCGCCATCAACCAAGAGCCCGCCGCCAAAAGCCCCTGGGCCGCCCCCCTGACCGAGGCCGGCTTCATCAACACCTACCGCCACCTTGAGTTGTGGAAGGGAATATAATATGAACCATCCCATCTTCCGGTTTTTGGAATCCCCGTCTTCCATGGTGATTCCAACGCCCGATCCTCACCACCCCGGCCTGCTCACCCAAAGCCACCGGGGCTACAATTTCCTGAACAGCTGTCTGATCTGCAATACCACTGCTTCCCAGAAACTGAAGTTGCTATCCCTCGTCCTATCCCGACTCGGCCCCGTGGAGCCCGGCGTATTAGCGTCCCTCCTGGAAACTCCCCTCTCGGCCCAGGCCGCCGACCAGTCAGCCCCGGAGCAAACCACGGCCCTCAATCTGGCCGCCCGCTACCTTCCCGCCCGGGAGCTGACTCCGCTCTTCCGCCGCCTAGCAAGGGCAGGGTACCGCCCCGGCCCTGATACCCTGGCATCCCTGGAGCATCACCTCAACGGGAACCACCATAATTCCCCGGGAGATATCGCCGAGCTGCTGGTGGTGTTTGTCTAGGGGGATTTCACTGTCTGTGGTAGTTGGCGATAGGAAGGTCTACCTGGCACGGAGGCTTCCTTGTCACATTAGGGGCATAGGATTATTTAGACATTACGCGGTTTTCAATGTATACTGGGGAAATGCAGGTTGGTAGCGGTAGGCCAGTATTCGGCACGAAGCATTCAGGCCGTATTCCACCGAGCCTGTCAACAGGTCGGTATAACCAAGCCCGCATCGGTTCACAGCTTGCGTCATTCGTATGCAACCCATCTATTGGAAGCCGGTACCGATCTGCGTATTATTCAAGAGCTATTGGGCCACAGCAGCACCAAGACAACGGAGATTTATACGCATGTCTCAATGGCCACCATATCAAGTATTCGTAGCCCCTTTGATGAACTCGATTTATAAGGAGGGGAGGAGTGTTACGTATTTAGTTCCGATATGGGCGGATATATGCAATGGGGGGTGATTTTTAAAGCGGATATACCTGCAATGGTTCGGGTATGAGAGATTTATGTTCAATGCCCGGCTTAATAGCTTTGTAGTCCTCGGCCATCCGTGGCCTCGGGAAAGTAAAAGGAGATAATTAAGTGGCAATAGATTTTAATAAGATTACCTCAAAAGAAAATGAAAATACAGCAATCAACCCAAAAGACATTTTCAATTTACTCCCGGGAAAAATTTCAAAATATAGCTACTTAAGAGATATACAAGCTGAGGTTCTTGAATCATGGTTTGTTCAAAAAGAAAATGCGACAAATATTGTAAAAATGAATACTGGAAGTGGAAAAACTCTAATTGGCTTGTTAATTCTAAAATCTTCAATTAACGAGGGGAAAGGTCCTGCTGTATACATTGTACCAGATAATTTTTTACTAAACCAAGTATCAGAAGAAGCAAATAATTTGGGTATTGAAATAACGACAGACCCAAGTTCGATTAGATTTAGAAGAAATAAATCAATTTTAATAACTAATGTTCATAGACTATTTAATGGGAAGTCAATTTTTGGAATTGGGAATGAAGGTATAAAAATAGAGATCGGCACACTATTGATAGACGATGCTCATGCATGTATAGAGAAAATTGAAGACCAATTTACAATTAGTATTCCCAATTCCTTTGATATTTATAACGAAATATTTAACTTATTAAAGGATGATCTTAAAAAGCAATCTCCATCAATAGTTGCGGATATAGAAAATGCTACACCCTACACAAATATCCAAGTACCGTTCTGGTCTATTCACAACAAATCAGATGATCTTTATAGGATTCTTCTAAAAGCTAGTGAAAGTGATGAAATTAAGTTTCATTTACCACTCTTGAAAAACTCCATTGGACTATGTGATTGTATTATCACATCTGAAAAAATTGAATTTTCAATCAGAGTTACACCGATTAATATCTTTAATAGCTATTCTGCTTGTCAACGTAAAATTATAATGAGTGCTACTTTGCCAGATGATAGTACACTGGTAACAAATTTGGGAATTTCAATAGAAGATATAGATCATTCAATATCACCAAAATCTGCAAGTGATATTGGTGAAAGATTAATTCTCGTTCCGCAGGAATTAGATAACTCTATAAATAAAAATGATATAAAGGCTAAAATTACTGAAATAGCAAAAGAAATTAATGTTGTTATTATAGTCCCATCTTTTTGGAGATCTCGCTTCTGGAATGATGTAGCTCATAAAATTGTATCAGCAGAAAACATTGATGAGGCAGTTGACGAATTAAAGAGTAAACATTGTGGCATAACGGTTCTTGTAAACAAATACGATGGGATTGATCTTCCTCAGGATGCATGTAGATTATTGATAATTGATGAGCTTCCAGATGAAAGGCGTGAAATAGATAAAATAGACCTAAATTTACTAGGAAATAACACGTCAATTTTAAGAAAAAAAATACAAAAAATTGAACAGGGCATGGGAAGAGGTATTAGATCAAATGAAGATTACTGTGCAGTAATGTTAATTGGAGATAGTCTTGTAAATCATTTATACATGAATAACGCCATAGATTATTTTACCCCAGGCACAAAAGCTCAGTTTGATTTGTCTGAAAAAATATCTGAGCAAATTCGTGATAAAGGAATTGATGAAATCATTAGTACAATTAACCTCCTAATTAATAGAAATAAAGAATGGATATCTGCTAATAAGCAAGCTCTCGTACATTCGTCATACAATAAAGGGCAAATTTCAGAAATAGCAATTTGTTTAAGAAATGCATATGATCAAGCAGAAATTCGTGGCTATCGAGAAGCTACGGATATTGTCCAAGCAGTGGTCAATAATATGTCTGCATCATTATTAAGAGGTTGGTTGAAATATTATTTAGCTAAAATGATGGATTTTCAAAATTCTGTTGAAGCTCAGCTTATTATGAAGAATGCAATTAAAGAGAATAGAAAGCTACCTGTTCCAGAAGAAGGGATTGAATATTTAAAACTTGAAAATCTAAATAATACACAGGCTAAAACATGTCATGATTTCTTGATGGAATTTAGCAATAAAAATCATATTATTCTAAAGGTTAATGCTATTTTAGATGATCTGATATTTTTACCAGATACAAGTAATAGGTTTGAAGAAGCTTTGAAAAATATCGCATATTATATCGGATTTAGTGCTCAAAGACCAGAAAGCGAATTTAAAAGTGGTCCAGATGATCTTTGGTCATTGGGCGATTTAACCTATTTGGTTATAGAATGCAAAAATGGAGCGGAGACAGATCTCATTAATAAACATGATTGTAATCAATTGAATGGATCAATAAATTGGTTTAGAAGAGAATATGATTCTACTTGTAAATTTCTACCTTTAATGATTCATCCGAGTACTAGATTCCATAATGCCTGTTCTCCTCATGAGGACATTCAAATAATTACAAGCGAGAAGTTGGAAAAACTAAAAAAGAATATTAGAGCTTTTATTAAAGCTATTACTTCTACTGGGGTTATTTCGGCTGTGGAAGAAATTAGCAGAGCTTTAATAACATATAAATTAACAAAAGATTTGCTTATGAGTCATTATCCAGATTCATTTAGTATTTCAAAATAGTGTTCGAAAAGTACATCCCTGTACTTTTCGAAGCTTGAATTTAAACAAGCCGGGCACTAAACATAACAGCGAATACCCGGCTGCGCTTCGCTCCGCCCAAATTGCTCCCTTCGGTCGCAACTCCGGGTATTCGCGGAACGTTATAGATAATATCGCGCCGAGACAAATTTGGATATGATAGAATGACAATGCGGAAGATTTTAAAATCCCCGCGCCCCAAGAAGCCCGGCGTCCATGCCGGGCTAGGAAATAAAAACTGATTGGAGAACTAAATGGCAATACAGTCCCATAGTCAAATGGCAAATTTTATCTGGAGTATCTGTAATCTGCTCCGTGGACCGTATAAAAGGAATGAATACCGAAAAGTAATCCTTCCATTAACGGTATTAAGACGCTTTGACTGTATTCTTGATCCTACAAAAGCAAAGGTGCTTGAAGAGTTTCAATCCCTGAAAGGAAAATCTGAAAACATTATCAATGCCAAACTAAGAGAAATTACGGGAGTCCCGTTTTACAACCTGTCAAAACTGAATTTCCCAAGACTTCTGGATGACCCGAATCATATTGCCCCCAACCTGAACAGCTATATCAATTCCTTTTCTCCCAATATTCGTCAAATTTTTGAGCGCTTTGATTTTGGAATTCAGGTTAACAGGCTCAATGAAAAGAATCTTTTATTCAATGTCATCAAGCAATTTGCTTCCGATAAGATGGATCTTTCTCCTTCGACCATCGACAACATACAGATGGGCTATGTTTTTGAGGAATTGATCCGAATCGGGGCTGAACAATCCAATGAAGAGGCGGGAGAGCATTTTACCCCCCGGGAAGTGATCCGGCTGATGGTAAATCTGCTTCTCTCTCCCGAGGAAGATTTACGCAAAAGCCATGTGGTGAAGACCATCTATGACCCTGCCTGCGGTACCGGTGGGATGCTATCGGTCGCCGAGCAGTACATTAGGGATTTGAACAACGAAGCACAGCCCCATCTGTATGGCCAGGATTGGAACGATGAAGCCTATGCCATCTGCCGGGCGGACATGCTCATTAAGGGTGAAGACGCTGATAACATTAAACCGGATTGCACCTTTGAAAAAGACGGTTTTAAAAAACAGAAGTTTGACTACATGCTGGCAAATCCTCCTTTTGGAGTGGAGTGGAAACAGCAGCAAAAGACCATAGAAAACGAGAGAGATACCCTTGGGTACGAAGGGCGTTTTGGCGCAGGAACGCCGCGCATAAACGATGGTTCCCTGTTATTCCTTCAGCACATGATTTCCAAGATGCGGACTCCAGATGAAGGTGGGAGCCGCATTGGAATCGTGTTTAACGGCTCACCTCTATTTACAGGGGATGCGGGAAGCGGTGAGTCCAATATTCGGCAGTGGATTATTGAAAACGACTGGCTGGAGGCCATTGTGGCCTTGCCTGATCAGCTTTTTTACAATACCGGTATTTCAACCTATATCTGGATCATCAGCAACAAGAAAGAACAACGGCGCAAAGGCAAGATCCAGCTTATCGACGCCAGAAACTACTTTGTAAAAATGCGCAAGAGCCTTGGAAACAAGCGACACCAGATTGGCGACGGGGAAGATAATCTACCGGACCAGATTTCCGCAATCAGTAAGATCTACGGCAACTTCAAACACAACGAGACGCGGAAGTTTACCATTGACGGTCAGGAGAAGGAACTTGAGGTATCCAAAATCTTTGACAACATTGATTTCGGGTTTAATAAAATCACCGTTGAACGGCCCCTGCGCCTCAATTTTCAGGCTACTGAAGAACGGATAAAACGGTTGGATGATTTCAAAGGGTTCATCAATATTGCTTCTAGTAAAAAGAAAAACGAAACCCTCCGTCAGCAGGAAATTGAAGCCGGGGAAAAACGCCAACAAGCTGTCAAAACGCTGCTTTTTGATTTGAGAAAAGCCACCTCTGAGCAGTTGTTCAAGGACAGAGCTGTTTTCCTCAAGGAACTAAAAAAGTTGGATCAGGCTTCCGGCATTCGCTTAACCGCGCCGGAGCTGAAGGTGATACTGGAGGCTCTGAGTGAAAAAGATGAAACCGCAGAAATCTGCCGGGACGCCAAAGGCAGACCGGAACCGGATTCTGACCTGAGGGATACCGAGAATGTACCTCTCAAGGAAAACGTGGAGGACTACTTTAAGCGGGAAGTGCTGCCCCATGTCCCTGATGCCTGGATTGACCATAAGAAGACAAAGGTCGGCTACGAGATACCCCTGAACCGGCATTTCTACCGTTATGAACCTCCCCGGGAGCTGGAAGAGATCGAGACAGACATTAAGGAATTGGAGCAGGAGATAGTATCAATGTTGGCAGAGATTACCGGAAGCATCGGGGTAGTCTCATGAGCGAGGAAATACGAAACACCGGCGATCTGATCATCTACGAGACCGCCGACGGCAAAAACAGAATAGAGTGCAAACTGGCCGGTGAGACTATCTGGCTTTCGCAAGCCTTAATGGCCGAGCTCTTCGACCGCTCCAAAAAGACCATCAGCGAGCACCTACAAAACCTTTTTGCCGAAGGAGAGCTGGAAGAATCTTCAGTTGTCCGGAATTTCCGGACAACTGCCGCCGACGGTAAAAGCTATGATGTGGTCTATTACAATCTGGAAGCGGTTCTGGCGGTAGGTTTTCGGGTTAAGTCACCCCGGGGAACACAATTCCGCAAATGGGCCAACACCCAGCTGCGGGAATTCCTGGTCAAAGGCTTTGTGATGGACGATGAGCGGCTCAAAGACCCGGGAAAACTGGACTACTTTGACGAGCTCCTGGCCCGCATCCGGGAAATCCGGGCTTCTGAAAAGCGCTTTTATCAGAAGGTGCGGGAACTTTTCGCCTTAAGCACCGATTACAAGGACGATGAAAAGGCTGCCCAGCTCTTCTTTGCGGAGGTGCAGAACAAACTGCTCTTTGCCGTTACCGGAAAGACCGCTGCGGAAGTGGTGGTCAGCCGGGCAAACCCGGAGGAGCCCAATATGGCCCTCACCAGTTGGAGCGGCAGCCGGGTGCGCAAGCAGGACGTAATTGTCGCTAAGAATTACCTGAGTTCCGATGAAATCGATTCCCTGAACCGGCTGGTGGTCATTTTTCTGGAGCAGGCAGAGCTGCGGGTAAAGGATCGCAAACAACTGACCCTGGATTTCTGGCGGAGCAATGTAGACCGACTGCTGGAGTTTAACGATAAACAGGTATTGCATGGTCTGGGGAGCATCAGCCACCAAGCCATGAAGTCAATCGCCCACGACCGCTATGAAAGTTTTGACACCGCCCGCCGACAGCAGGAAGCCATTGATGCCGACAAGGACGATCTGGCCCAGTTGGAAAAGCTGGAAAAGCAGCTTGAGAACAAGGGGGGTAAACAATGAGCAGAAAGAAATACCCCAACTACAAGCCCTCGGGAATTCCCTGGCTGGGGGATGTGCCAGAGGGTTGGGAAGTTAAGAGGCTGAAAACATCTGTCAACTACTGGGTAAGCAATGTTGATAAGGTTCCCAGTGAAGATGAACAGCCTATACTCCTCTGTAACTACACAGACGTGTATTACAATGATTTTATATCACCAGATTTGAGTCTGATGGAAACAACCGCAACATCAGAAGAAATAAAGAAATTTCATCTTGAAGCTGGTGATGTTGTGATTACAAAAGATTCTGAATCGTGGGAGGATATCGCTGTACCTTCACTTATTGTAAAAACCGAATCGAATTTGCTATGCGGATATCACTTAGCAATGATACGGCCAAAAAAAAATAAGATTGTGGGTGATTATTTATTTAGACAATTTCAATCAAGTGCGACTAACCATCAATTTCAAATCGCATCAACTGGTGTAACTCGATATGGGTTGCCTAAAAGTGCAATTGGCGATGCCATTATCCCTCTCCCCCCTCTCCCCGAACAGCAGGCCATTGCCGCTTTCCTTGACCGGGAAACCGGTCGAATCGACGCCTTGATCGAGAAAAAGAAACAGCTAATTGATCTGCTCAAAGAAAAACGCAGCGCCATGATCTCCCGGGCCGTGACCAAAGGGCTGGACCCTTCGGTGAAGATGAGGCCCTCGGGAGTTCCCTGGCTTGGAGATGTGCCGGAGGGGTGGGAGGTGAAGAAATTTTCTTACGTAATTGGTTTTCAGGAGGGACCGGGCATCATGGCGGTAGACTTTCAAGATGAAGGAATACCGTTGCTGCGAATCCGCAATATTCAAGGACCATATGTTAATTTGGGCGATTGTAATTTTTTAGATCCAAACAAAGTTGCAGATAAATGGAACCATTTTAAATGCAAGAAAACGGATTTGCTTATAAGTGGCAGCGCTTCCACTGGACTTGTATGTGAAGTAAATGAAATTGGCGTTGGAGCAATCCCATATACCGGCATAATTCGCCTATGGCCAAATAGCGGTACAATTGCCAAAGATTTTATTAGATGGTTTGTTTCTTCTGCTTTATTTGATACACAGGTTTCTATTTTTCAAGCAGGATCAACAATAAAACATTTTGGCCCTGACCATCTTCGAAAAATGAAAGTGCCTCTCCCCCCTCTCCCCGAACAGCAGTCCATAGCCGCCTTTCTTGACCGGGAAACCTCAAAAATCGATGCCCTGGTCAGCAAGGTAGAGACGGCCATCGAACGTCTCAAAGAATACCGAATCTCCCTGATCTCTTCGGCGGTGACCGGAAAGATCGATGTGAGGGAAGAAATGAAAGCGGAGGTTGCTCATGGGTAAGGATAATGTAGTTCTGGTTCTTGGAGCCGGTGCAGACAAGACCAAAGGCATTGATTTTCCCGTTGCGGCGGATCTGCTTTCCCAAATCAGCGTTTATCTGAGTACCGACGAAGGAAAGGCTGTAGAAAAAGCCTTGCGAGATAGCATACCCAACCTGACCTTTCGCTTTGACAAGTTTATCAATAATGCGATTTCTGAGATCGCTCACCGGGAGCCTGAGCAACTAAAGTGGACAGTAGCCCGAGTTCAGGAGGCGGTAAGCAGTCTTCCAGATGACGATGCATCAACACCAATCAAAAAGCAGGGCCAGCTAATCATCAGGCTATTCAATCAACTGCAGAGCATTTCAGCAACCAATGCCATCGATGAAGAAACGCGCACTCTCATCCGTGAGGTTTTCGGAGATCAAGCCAATGAGTTCGATTTGGACGACCACATTCTGAATCTTGGAACCATGAGCGTCTCTGATACCTTCAAAGCTATCCTCCGCTATGTACTCAAGCAGAGCCTGGAGGCTGAAGCCAATGATGTCGCCCGGGCTCTTGGTGCGGATATGCTGGATATCGAACAACTTCTGGTGAACAAATTCCTTGGTTTTTACAATAACAAATTATCCGACATAAAATCCTATGTGTATATTTCCTGGTGCTTATGGGCTTTCCTGAGTCACAAAGACAAAGAAGTGAAAGCGAAGAATTCCGGCGGCGTCCCTTTTTATTCCAATATTCCTACGGAGTGGAAAGCCATTACCCTGAACTATACCAGCTTTCTTCAAGGTCAGCTGGGAACAGAGAAGAGCTCTTACTTTCATGGAGGCTTATTGACCTATGTCCGCATGGACAATCGGGAACTGCTTCGCTTTGACCAATATGATGATAAAAACCCTACAGAGTTGCTGGAGCAGCAGGTTTGTCCAAGCCTAAAGTTTGATAAAGAAAACCCAGCTAACTCCGTTTGTCTTATCCCCTCATTGGTGCCGCCCCTTCGTTTGAAACCGATTCTCTCCCATCATTATATAAAAACCTGGTACTCAGCATCTGATTGGCTGGAGAAAGCCGACGTTATTGTTATAATTGGCTATTCCTTGAACTCCGCCGACGAGCACTTCAACGACATACTCAGATCAAACAGCCATAAAAAAACCATTATCATTAACCCTGATGCTCACAATGAACAATTTCTGTCACTGGTTACCCGGATATATGCAGTAGCTGTCAGCCAGCTTACAGATTTCCAGATTCAGGGCTGCAAAGCCAAGAAGTCACAAAAATTGATTCTGATTAACGCTTACGCTGATGCCTGCAATCTGGCGGAATTACCGGAGCTGTTCCAATGAGCAATGTTCTCCATGAAGTAGAAAACTTTGAGGATTATCTCAGGATAATAAAAGACGAGATCAGTATCAAAAGGCCTTACTACCGTGGACAGGAGAAACGCGTCCAGGATGGGTATACGCTATGGCCTTCCCTGGCACGATACGAGTACCTAAAGAAAAAATCGCCGACAGAACTGACACAAATTGAAAAACGCACACTAACAACCTTCGCGAACCATGTCATAGGTCATGTGAATCATATACCACCTGATGAGTGGGGAATGCTGGCTCTGGCCCAACACCATGGTCTGCCGACTCGGTTCATGGATTGGACCACGAATCCTCTGGTAGCCTTGTACTTCGCTACACGAAACACAAAAAAAGATAAAGATGGCACTCTTATGGATAGCGCGGTGTATGTGTTGATCCAGCAGCCGGATAATTACAGTGATTTAAAAAACCAACAGGAAAAGTCAGATCTGGAGGCGGATGATGAAGAGGACACAAGCCAAACTACAGATGGTGATCCCTACAGTCAGTATGGGATAGATGGCGAAAGCGAACCTGACTCTTATGATGATGAGGACGAGTCCAGTGATTCTTCTGTTAAAAAAAAGTCCCTGAATTACGCCAGTTCATTCACCCCATTCGATATAACCGCAAACGTGATCTATGAACCTCCCCATGTATCCCAGCGCATACGAACTCAGGACGTCGTTCTCTTAGCCTGCTTTAACCCTTTAACTCCCCTAGAAGAGAAGGACTATCTGGAAATTGTCATAAAAGCTGATGCCCACGAGTCCATACGAAAGCGGCTCGATTTATATGGTGTATTTGATAAACAGCTCTTTCCCGATCTTGACGGTATGGCGAAGTGGCTGAAGTTCCATGAATTTGAATGTCAAAACGGAGAAGATGAATGAAAGCAACAACCGAAAAAGCCTTTGAAGCCTATATTCAGGAAGTATTAACCACTCGGGACTGGCTGACCGGGAGCAATCAAATATGGAACAAGCAGAAAGCCCTTTTTTCTGACTATGTGATCTCTTTTATCAAAGACACCCAAGGCGACCTGTGGCAGCAAATGGAGACACTCCATGGTTCGGAGCTGGAAGCGAAAGTCATAGAAACCCTGGTTAAGGAAAGGATTTCCAAGGGAACGCTCTATATAATCCGCCATGGCTTCAAATTCTACGGAAAGGTCTTCAAGCTCGCGTATTACAAGCCTGCTCACTCGCTGGTTTTAGAAACCCAGGAACTGTATGACAAGAATCGCCTCCATGTAACGCGCCAGGTTCCCTGTCATCCCCAGGATGGAAGCACCATGGATATGGTGTTGTCCCTCAATGGTATTCCCTTGGTAACGATTGAACTAAAAAATCCGGCAACCGGTCAAACCTGGAAACACGCCATAGGCCAATATAAAACAGACAGGGATCCCAATGCGCCGTTGTTTCAGTTCAAAAAAGGAGCCTTGGTTCATTTTGCCATTGATCCCGATGAAGCCTACATGACCACCAAACTGAATAGGCAGAAAACCTATTTCTTACCCTTTAACCGAGGCAGTGCTCCCGGGGAAATTGAATGCGGTCGAGGAAATCCTGCTCACCCTTCAGGACACAGAACCGGCTACTTCTGGGAAGAAATACTCGCGCGCGACAGCTTCTTGGATATTGTCTCCAGCTTCATTTTTCTTGAAACCGTGGAAGAAACTATTGATGACGGTGCTGGTGGCAGAAAAAAACGGACCAAGGAAACCATGATCTTTCCCCGTTATCATCAATTAGACAGCGTTCGAAAGCTCATAAAGACCTCAAGAAATGATGGAACCGGAAATAATTACCTTATCCAGCACTCCGCAGGAAGCGGGAAAACAAACAGTATTTCCTGGCTATCTCATCGTCTGTCCAGCCTGCATAACGCTGCAGATATTAAAATTTTCGACTGCGTAATTGTTATTACCGACAGGCGAGTCTTGGACAAGCAGCTTCAGGACGCGATCTATCAGATAGAACATGCCCAGGGTGTGGTTAAAGCCATTGATGAAAACTCAAAACAGTTGGCAGAGGCCCTTATCGATGGAACCAAGATTGTCATTACAACCCTGCAAAAGTTCCCGTTCATTTTGCGGGGTTTGCTTCACATAGCCGGAGCGGATAACCCGAATAAACCCGATGAGGCAGCCATCACCAGAGCCCAGGAATGGCAGGAAGCCATCGCATCCCGCAAGTATGCGGTAATTGTTGACGAGGCCCATTCCAGTCAGTCTGGTGAAACCGCCCGTGAATTAAAAAGGATTCTTGGAGCCGGGACGGAACAGGGTACGGAAGAAAGCGAACTGGATTGGGAGGACGGCCTTAACAAGGTAATGGAGTCCCGGGGACGGCAAAAGAACCTCAGTTTCTTTGCCTTTACTGCCACACCCAAGGGCAAAACACTGGAACTCTTTGGGTCGAAAGGCCCCAGTGGTAAACCGGAGGCATTTCACACCTATTCCATGAAACAGGCCATCGAAGAGGGATTTATTCTCGATGTGCTAGGTCGCTATACCACATACAAAACCTATTACAAGCTGATAAAGAAAGCCGAAGAAGATCCGGCCATGCCAAAGAAAAAGGCAGCCAAAAAACTGGGGAAATTTCTGGCCCTTCATCCGCACAATATAGAGCAGAAAACCGAGATCATGATTGAGCATTTTCGTGATCATGTAAAACACAAGTTGGGCGGCCGCGGGAAAGCCATGGTTGTAACAGGATCGCGATTGCATGCTGTCAGGTACATGCTTTCTTTTGAGAAATACATTAAAGAGAATAGTTATACCGATATACGACCTTTGGTAGCTTTCAGCGGAACGGTAAAAGACCCGGATACTGACAAAGAATACACCGAGCCCTCTATGAATATAGATGTTGTAACGGGGAAAAATATTTCTGAGGCTCAGTTGCCTGAGAAATTCGATTCTTCTGACTACCAGGTTCTTCTCGTTGCCAATAAATACCAAACCGGCTTTGATCAGCCCCTTCTCTGTGCCATGTATGTTGATAAGCGGCTAGATGGTGTGCAGGCAGTTCAGACGCTTTCACGGCTCAACAGAACCAGCCCTGGTAAAGAAGCCCCCTTTGTACTCGATTTCGTGAATCAGACAGAAGATATTTATATGGCCTTTAAGCCGTATTATAATTCCACAACCTTACAGGAACCTTCTGATCCTACACACCTTGAAAAACTGAAACATGAAATGAATGCCTTGCAGGTCTATCTTTGGTCCGAGGTAGTCGGATTCTGCCATGTGTTCTATTTGCCCCAATACAAGCAGAATCCATCCGATCACGCAAGAATGGAAAAGATGATTCAACCCGCGGTTGACCGTTTTAAGCTCCTTGATGAAGAAGGAAAAGCCCACTTCTATGATCGTCTCACGGCATTTACCCGGTTTTATTCCTTCGTGAGTCAAATAATTCCCTACTCTGATCCTGAGCTGGAAATGCTCTACAGCTTTGGTCGATATTTAATTCCTCATCTTGATTTGGGCGAGGATGGAGTTAACCCTAATCCTGAAAAAGAGGTTGTTCTTGAATATTACAGAATAGAAAAAGTGATGTCCGGTACTATTGTGATGGAGCCTGGTGAGCAACTTGGTGTGAAAAGCCCAACTGCAGTTGGAACGGGCAAGGCGGAGGATGAGCAGAAGCCGTTATCAGAGATTATTAATTCCCTCAATGAACGGTTCGGAACAGATTTCTCTGAAGAAGATAGGCTTTTCTTTGAACAAATCAAGGAAAAAGCTGCAAAAGATGAACGCATCATTCAAACTGCGAAAGCAAATAATCTCGACAAGTTTGAACTGGGAATTAAAAAAATCCTTGAATCTCTTATGATGCAGCGAATGGCAGAAAATGATGAAATCGTCACTAGATATATGGATGATTATGAATTTCAAAAGACAATATTTCCCATTCTGGCCAAAGAGATCTATGAAAATGTTCTAGCGGAACAAGAATGACGAACCGCCTCCGAACGTCCTGTGCTCCGGCGGTGGGGCGCGGGGTTTTTTAAGAAACTAAAAACCGAAGATGGCGCGGTACCGCCTATAACAGCGAATATGAGATTCCGCCTTCGGCTCCAACCAAATTGCCTTTGGTCGCAAGCTCTCGCCGGCAACTTCTCATATTGCCCCCTCCGCCCTGCTTGGCTCAGGCAATTCGTCAAATATCCTGATAAAATACTGCATCATCACGCCGTATATGCTCGGTCTTCGGTTGTACCTTGGTCACTGTTTACTTTCCATAGCCGGGGGAATTTAAGTTACCATTTCCACCAGGGCAACTGAGCGGTTTAGAAACAGTTTTATTCCAGAACAGACAACTGTTGTCATGCGAGGGGAAGAAATCCTTGGTTTTTATATGGTAACTCTCGGTGAACAAAAACTCTTCCTAAATCATCTTTATATTGATCCCAAATTCCAGGGTAGGGGAATTGGAACAAAGTTGCTTAATCACGCAAAGCAGATCGCACTGGTTAATAACACGGGAATAGAACTTGAAGCGTTGAAGGAAAGACGCAGTAATTCCTTTTACAGTTCAAATGGTTTTGTCAAGATTGGCGAGTCAGAATTTGACAATCTATACCGTTGGAAAGAATCATAGAATTCGTTGTTTATGACTATGAAAACAGCGGATACGGCCTTGAGACTCGCTGAGATCACCTTCAATAATGTTCACAATGTATACCAGTAAAAGGATCCCATTCTCCTTGATGCGAGTGCCCAGAACCCAGAGTCGCCACCGAAGAATAAGACATGACATGATTTAATACTCCGTAATACTACGTAAAGAACCGCAAAGCTACTAAAAAATCTTTACAAACATTCCTTATTGTGCAATAATGTTACCTATAATTACCTAAGGAGATGGTATGGAGCTAAAACTATACTCGGTTTCAGAGTTATCAACCATACTAAAGCTGCATCCGAAAACCATTTTGCGGTTCATCAATGAAGGAAAGATACAAGCCCGGAAAATTGGTCGTTCCTGGATGGTCAGCGAAGATGACCTGAAGAGGTATTGTCACAGTGAGCTGTCAAGCGAACCAGCTCAGGTGCTTGTACCCAATTACGATACCATTGGAGAACGGATAAGTGTTTCAGCTGTTGTTGAAATCTCTGAACAGAATTCTGAAGAGGCGACAAGAATATCTAACTCCTTGAATGCTTTGCTGAATAGTGAAAAAGAAAGTAATGGAAAATCACGGTTTGACTTTTTCTATTATCCCGAGATTCAGAAGGCAAAGTATGTGTTTTACGGAAGCCCCGGATTCATCGGGAGGGTCTTACGCTCATTTGATGTATTATGCCGTAAACAGGGAGAATACTATGAATAAACCTGTGTATAAAACCGAGGAAGGTCGGAACATCGTAGAATCATCATACCAAAAAGTACTAGAGAACCATTCACATACGGCGTTCAAGCAGCTCTTTATTCCAACAGAGGTGGCGCGCACCCATGTACTCAGATTTGGCGAAGTAACCAAACCGCCGCTTATTATGCTTCACGGTTCTGCATCAAACAGCGCCGCCTGGTTGGGCACTATTTCAAACTTCATTGACCATTTCTGTGTGTATTGTGTAGATATCCCCGGCGAACCCGGATTGAGCGAACCGGCCCGATGTATCCTGGATTCTGAATCTCCCAAAAAATGGCTTACTTCCCTGCTGGATAACCTTACCATCAAAAAAGCTTCGTTCCTAACAACGAGTCTGGGGAGTTGGTATGCCCTGAACTTTGCAATTACGAATCCAGGCAGGGTTACTGCGATTTCCATGCTAACAACTTCAGGCATAGTTCCCGCCAAACGAAGCTTTATTGTAAAAGCGATTTTTTTCATGATGCTTGGAGAGGTAGGGCAAAAGCTATTAAGCAAAGCAATCTACCACAAAACGGTTGTCCCATCAGAGGTGCTGGCGTTTCAGGCACTTGTATCCAGACATTTTATTCCGGTCATGGAAAGAATCCCCGTATTTAGCGATGAAATGCTTAAAACCATTTCCGGACCCGTTCAATTTTTCGGCGGAGACCACGATGCACTTATTGATTCGGTAAAAACAGGCGAACGGATTAAAAACCTGCTTCCCCATTCTGAAATACACATCTTAGAAGATACAGGGCATGTAATATTAGATCAGTTTTCTGTAATTAAAGATTTCTTGGTATCACATAAAGGGTGAGTAGTGCACTTCATCTAGGCCGAGATGGTAACCTGAACCCCCCGGCTGAATGTGATGAGGCGCATTATAATCAGATGGAAGGCATAGCAAGTGGACTGTGGTCACATAAAACAGTCTCCGGAAATTCCGTGGCGGTTCAATACTTGAATTGTAAACACAGCATTGTTACAATAGATACTGGAGGCACCGCTATGACGAAAAAGCTAATTCAGCATGGTAATAGCGCTGCATTGGTCATTGAGAAGCCTATTCTCCAGCTGTTGAACATAGATTTGGATACTGACTTAGAGATTATTACTGATGGTAAAAACATCATCATTTCACCGCTTCATCAGCAGCCAAATGAAGCAGATTTCCTTCATAGCCTTGCGAAGGTGAACAAACGGCATCGGAAAACTTTGGAAGATCTTGCTAAATGAGTGGAATCCGTTTTCTGACCTATGCGGAGGTATTGCTAATCCATCAAGATCAACTCCTCAACTATGGTGGTACTCCTGATCTACGCGATTCAGGACTTTTGAGCTCAGCACTTGCAATGCCGGAAACGAGTTTTTCCGGCGCTTACCTCCACCAATCGCTTTTTGATAAAGCAGCAGCGTACCTCTTCCATATTTGCCAAAATCATCCATTTATTGATGGAAATAAACGGGTTGGTTTAGCTGCAGCATTAGTATTTTTAGATATAAATGGATTAGAAGTATTTGATGAGAATCATGAACTGTATCCCTTAGTAATGCAAGTTGCCTCGGGCGAATGTAAGAAGGAGGATATCTCTCAAACCTTAGAACGATTGGCGAAATAGGGATGGGTCGGAATTACACGAGGAACGTACTCGCCTGATTCCTTAAGGCCTAGGTTGACGATTGGAACCATAGTAGCACTCATGGTATCTTTAAAGAACAAATCATGCAGAATCATGGCCGCAAATACAGCTTCTGGTCAAAATATGAGAATAAGAAATGAGGGAACGAAATGAGAGAACGAACCTACCTGCTGAAAATTCAACTGCTGGATATCGAGCCTGCCATATGGCGTCGGTTTGTAGTACCGGCAAGCATACCATTGGACCGACTGCATGATGTCATTCAGATTACCATGGGATGGACAGACAGCCATCTCCATGAGTTCACTATAGGGAATAAGCGCTACACCGAGTATCCGGAATTCAAAGAAGACGGGCTTCCATGCGGTAGATATCGCCTTGGCGATCTTATCAAACAGAAGGGACGCACCTTCCGCTATATGTATGATTTTGGAGACAGCTGGGAGCATGAATTGACCCTTGAAGATAGCCGATACGTTGACCCTGAATTGCAAACCGAGATCAGTTGTCTGGAGGGTGAACGAGCCTGTCCCCCGGAAGATGTCGGGGGACTCCCCGGGTATGAAGAGTTCTGTGAAGCCATACAAGACCCGAATCATGAGGATCATGAAATGCTCATGAACTGGTCCGGCGGGAATTTTGACAGTGAGTATTTTAACTGCCACGAAGTGAATCAGGAGCTGATGAAGTTTCTTCGCTGGTCCAGAGACCGGTACCTGAACTGGGATCTTACAACCTTTTGAACACTAGGAAAAGAATCAGAACCCGGGCTTCTCTCCTCGCCTGAGCTTGTCCAGGTACTTGGCGAACCGCCGCTCCCGGGTTTCGGTCCGCTTGGCTGAGGTGAGCCCGAGGGCAATGGCGTATCTACTGGTTTTTGTTAACCTTTCAAAAAACCGGCTGGCCGTCGGGTCTTGTTTCACCGCAGCCAAGAAGTCTGGGGGGATTTTCATGTCCCTGACCGCATAGGCCTTTTCCCAGCGCCCGTCTTCCTTGGCCGCGCGAACTGCTGCCAATCCCGACTCCTGCATCCGGCCCTCATCAATGAGCCGTTCCACATGCTCCCGGTTTCGCTGAGACCAGCTGCTGCGCAGATTTCTTGGGGTGATTCGCTGAAGATAGGCCGTCTCATCGATCGTTTTTTTGATACCGTCGATCCAGCCCCAGCAAAGGCTTTCTATTACGACATCATTCCAATCTACGCTGGGAACCCCGCTGTGTTTCTTGAATATTTTAATCCAGAGTTCGGATTCCTTCTCATGGTGTTCTTTGAGCCACCGTCCAAGCTCTGCAGCCGTGGTGAAGTTCAGTATTTTGGCTGGGTCGGGATCACCCATGCAAGCCTCCTGTATTTTTGTAGTGCGCAAAAGGTTGTAAACTACGCCAGATATAGCGGCACAGCCCGGGAACCTACCCAGGGATGGTGTCGCCGGGGTGAAAAGTTACAACCTTTTGCGCACTATGCGTTAGTTTTCGCCCGCGGCCGTTTTCCGCTGATCTAGCCACTCCAGGAGCAGCTGGTTCGTTGCTTCCGGCTTTTCCTGTTGGATCCAATGGCCGCAATCCAGGGTCGCCACATCGACATTGGGTACGAATTCCCCCAGCCTCTCGAACTTCGGAATGCTATCCCGGCCGCCATAGATCATCAGGGTGGGGTGGTGGATGATGGGATCGGCGTCTGCCAATAGATGCCAGTTTCGATCCAGGTTCCGGTACCAATTAATGCTGGGGGTAAACCCTGTTGATTCAAAAGCGGAGATGAACACCGCCAGATCGTCTTCGCTCATGACCGGATCGCCCAGGGGGTGTTCTGCCCGGGCAAGGTCCATCATTACCATTCCCGGCTGGGGCGGGACCGGGGGCAGATTCTTCCGGTACAGGTTCCGGAAGAACCGTGAGGTGTTTTCTTCCAGCACCGCGTCGGCGACCCCCGGCTGGCGGTTGAAGTGTACAAAATAGTAGTCCCTGCCCAATAGTTCTTCCAGGAGCTGGATCCATGGCTTCTGACCCCGCTCTTGGTAGGGTAAACTCAGGTTAATCACCCCACGTACCCGGCTTGGGTGTAGTAGGGTTAATCCCCAAACAACCATGGCACCCCAGTCATGGCCGACGAAGGTGGCATCCTGATACCCGTAATGATCAAGAAGGGCGGTTAGATCACCAGATAAGTGTTCAATGTCATAGTCTGTAACCTCCCTCGGGCAGGACGAATTCCCGTACCCCCGCTGGTTCGGGACGATGACATGGTATCCCGCCTCGGCAAGGGCGGGTATCTGATAGCGCCATGAGAATGCATGCTCCGGCCAGCCGTGACAGAGTACAACGGGGTTTCCTCTATGTTCGCGACCTGCCTCGAAGACTTCGAGTTCCACGCCGTTAACCGATATGAGTGTGGGTTCGGGAAAATCCGCTGATGCGGTTCGTAATTTCCTATCCATGTTCTTCTCCTTGCTTTGTTCTTATGGGTATAATACAGTGTGATTAGGACAGCATTCGCCCTGTAAAGAAAAAAAGGAAGAAAATTGTATTCACCAACCATGCGCTTGCTTGCGGTGCTTGAGCTCTTGGAAATCTATAGTTCTATCAGTGGTCCCGAACTGGCGCGCAGACTTGAGGTCGATAGGCGGACGGTACGGCGGTATATTGTCACCCTCCAGGATATGGGGATTCCGGTGGCATCGGAACGCGGACCCTACGGTTCATACCGCCTGGAGCGAGGAAGCCGGCTGCCCCCTCTGATATTCAACGATTCGGAGGCCAGTGCAATCATTCTTGGACTAATGGTATTGCGCCAAATGCGATTCCCCATGGACCCAACGGCGATAGAAGCTGCCTATGCAAAAACAAAACGGCTGTTACCGGAAAAGCTCCTGGGCTATGTGAACGACCTTGAGGACTTGGTAACGGTGTATAATCCCCCCTATATTCCCATCAGTCAGATACCACATACCGATTTTGTATCGCTCCTGGATCATGCCATCAAAAAGCGAAAGACAGTAGAAATTACCCATGTTTCCCAGGATGGAAGGGTAACGACCCGGGAAGTGGATTTATACGGGTTGGTGTTAATCCCAGGGCATTGGTATACCGCGGGGTACTGCCATTTGAGAAAGGACCTGCGGACCTTCCGGCTGGACCGTCTGCGTTCTGTCACCAAAACAGAAAAAGTATTCGAGCGTCCTGAGAACTTCGACGTGCTGAATCATGTCTTGGGTTCCATAGAACGAGTTCAGAGCAGATTTGAGGTTGAAGTGATGCTAAAAACCTCCCTGGACCATGCACTAGGTTGCCTCCCGTCAGAAACCCACTATCTTGAACCCGTTGACGGCGGGGTTCTCTACCGGCAGTCCACATCCCGGTTAGACTGGGTGGCCTTCAGCCTGATAACCCTTGATGTCCCAATCATAATCCGCAAGCCCCAAGAATTGTCTGAGGTATTTCGCGGGATTTCTGAAAAAGCAGGGAAGATTGCAGCATCGTAACTCACCCAGTATTTGCTTACCTTGTATTTCCGGCCCGAAGGGCTTGGCGTGAAAATTACGGAAAGAGCGAAGGGGTTAGTGGTTTTCATACCAAGGGAATTGTCAAGTTGAAGCAGTTATTTGACGTCTTTTTTACTTGAAGATTTTTATTCCATGAAGATCACTCATTAATTGAAAGTGATTGTCACGTGTAAATAGTTCCAAATTATTCTCAATCGCATTTTGTGTAATTATTAGATCAAGAATACCGATTTTATTTATACCATTTTTTAAATTTATACTTTGCATAAGAATGATTTCTTTCCAGTTATTTTTATTGGTATAGCAGGTTTGTGAACGGTACATGGCGTTTGCAGATGAGAATCCAAAACTCTATCTACTCATGTTTACCCATCTAACCAGTGAGCGCGAATCGGTGGCAGTTCCCATGCCGGAGAATACCCCGTACGGATCGTTTGTTAAAATTGTTGAGGGTGGTATCCAAACCGGTGAGCTCGATTAAGCAACCTTTTTTCTGTAAATTTCTTTAAAAGCAGGGCGATCATTAGACTCGGGTAAGTACCGTTTTTCATTCTGCCATTGATCGTTCTGTTCGATCAGCATGGCCGCCGCAAGGCGAAGCAAACTATCGGCATTAGGGAATACGCCTACGACCTTTGTTCGCCTTTTTATTTCTTTCATTTGACGTTCAGCCAAATTTGAGGTTCGTAACTTCCTCCTGTGGTTTTCCGGGATATGAAATACGCTTAATCCCTCCCGGAGATTTTCATCAGCCCACTGGGCAAGACGGGGCTGGGTCTTCTCATACTTTTCTACCAGGCTCTGCAAGTACCTTTCGGCGTTCTGTTCATCTGGGGCATTGAAAACCTTGCGGATTTCCGCCGCTACCGCCGGGACATCGTCTTTCCTTGTCACGTAACCACGAGCATTTTGCTGCAAGTGAAATTGACACCGTTGCCACAAGATTCCAGGAAACACAGCATCGATAGCTGCTCGAAGACCCGCATGGTCATCACTGGTAATCATGGTCAGACCATGGAGCCCTCTACGAACCAGGCCTTCTAGAAACGATCGCCAATTTACCTCCGCTTCGCTATTGGCTACTTCTGTGCCCAAAATCTGACGTTTGCCTTCATAATCGACGCCTATGGCCATCAGTAGGGACTGTTTGACCACTTTCGAGCCTACACGCACTGATTCATATGTAGCGTCGAGCACGAGATACTGTATTTGTCCTACCGGCGAGGATCGCCAGGATGTTGCCTCTTCATCCAGCTCCTTCGCCAATCGACTTACCTGTGAGGAGCTCACCTCGGTGCCGCATAGGATTTCTACGATATCTGAAACCCGTCTAGTACTGACCCCTTTTACGTACATCTCGGCTATCGCAA
Organism: Spirochaeta lutea; assembly: GCF_000758165.1. NCBI lineage: Bacteria > Pseudomonadati > Spirochaetota > Spirochaetia > Spirochaetales > Spirochaetaceae > Spirochaeta > Spirochaeta lutea. Next base: position 32,296 of record NZ_JNUP01000041.1, read on the forward strand.
GTTTTAAGGCTCGTTCACTCCGAATACCCTTTTCGATACAGCTGGGATAGAATTCCAGTCCGCGGACTTGAGGTATCTTGAGTAATACCTTCCCGGTAGCCAAAGCCAAGGTTTTGTTCTTAAACCCGTTGGCGTAGCCCATTCGATCTTCGGTCCGCTCATAGGGTTCGGCCTGAAGGGTTTTGGCTCGCTCAAGTTTCATTGCTTCGTTCACTACCTTTTCTATCACCTTAGAAAATTTACTGTCTTCCTTGGTGGCTAACATTTGGATCACTTGCTCTAAAAGTGTATACTCTGATTGGTAGGCCATCGGGCTCTCCTTATGGTTTGTTTCGTCACTTACCATTTGAGCCTGATCGGCCTGCTTTCTTCAACCTAATTTACAGAAAGAATTGTACACCAAC
>NZ_JNUP01000042.1 GCF_000758165.1 Spirochaeta lutea
GGACTATCGGAAACTCATTGCAAAATTACATTACCCGGCTCTTTATAACGACCGCTTGAGCGGCGAGCCGTCATTGGCGTGGAAAATGCCGAGCGCAGCGACAAGCATTTTTCATGACAATAGGCGAGTCCGTCTCGAAGCGATTGTTATGTTTCTGATATTCTATACTCTCCATTTAGGAGCTTAAAAAATACTTTATTTCTATTTTTAGCTAGTTCATAAATATCTTCAAAGGCTAATAACTCTATTCGAATTTCATTATAGACAGGTACTGAAGAATCTGAAGGAGCAATTGAAAACCTCTCATTGTAAAAGTATGAAGAACTTAAGTAAGGAATTTTATGTGCTATCCCGCTAGTGTTATTGGAATTCAATTCTTTATTTATATCAGATTTTCTAGCTAGAATTATTCCCGAAAAAAGGATTCTTTTAGGATCTATATCCCAAGCCAATATTTTGTTTGGTTCTTTATAGAACTGTGCAGCATAGCGCTTAACTTGCGCAACCATGCTCTCGTATCGATCACCTGCATTATGTGCATTGGTTGTTGATTTAAGTTCAAGGATTAGCAGTTCATTAATTTTCTCGGGATCATCAATCCACAAGTAAATGTCAGAGAGTTCCTGCCCTTTTCTCGAACTTAACCCCTTTGTTGTTTCTGAAAAAACCGTAAATTTATCATCTAAAATCCACAGGTTGTGCAGGTGATTTATATTTTCACTCGTTGAAAGCTTTTCTCCCCTTCGGAGGAAAAGATCATGTATGTCATCTTCAGGTTCAGACTTTTTCTCACCATCACTATCAAATCTCAAAATCATATCATGAAATTTATCTAACACTCGACTTCGATGCGCAACATAGATGTGCAAACTTGAATTGATTAGCTTGTCAATTTCTTCATTCTCAACATCTTTATTATTCCAATATGTCTTTTCAATACGTCCTTTGTTCTCAATTGCATCATTTACTATTTCATGTTCTTTCAGTATCTTGCGTGTTTGATCAATATTATCGTGAACCACAAAATCTTTAAGTGAAGGATATTTTTCTGTTGCCTTTAGTATGTTTGTTTTTGTTTCTTTTTTATTATTCTCAATCTGAGTATGATAATGCTGATTAAGGGTTAAGTCTAAATTAAACTGTATTCTACCAATATCTTCAGTGGCTACTTCAATTTTGTCGCCCTTAGGATCAACAAAAGAATCAAAAAAATCTGATGTTAAAATCCAATAATATTCTGAGGGTAAATCAATGTCATATTCCAACTTTCCATTTACAAGATCAGCTCTTAGGTGCCTTGCATAACATAAAACAGAGTTTTTAAGCTTAGATTTACTATCTGTATTCACAATCCAAACCTTGAAATTATAGTTTTTGCCATCTAGTAAGTTATTTACAGTGAAAGGTAGGCTTTTTATATTTTTCTCAATATAGGCCTTGTTAATCTTAATTTCATCTATGCCAGAGCAATAGATGTTAAGATTTAGAGTTGGGTACTCCATAAAGAACGGAAAAAAATTATCGATAAACCAAGCTTCTAAACTTTCTTTATCAGGATATTTTGAAAAAAAAGTATTTGCTCGACTCAACGTATTCTGTTTATTGATAGTAATAGTGAGTACAGTGCCGGTTTCAGCTATGTCTGTAGGGTTACCAGCTCCAGTTTCGATATCGAAAAGTGTGTTCCCTATTTCTGGGTACGGAAAAGTGTTTTCTCTATACTGGCCGTGTTCATCTAGGTATATAGAGTTATATATTGCTGCATCAGTAAAATATACTATCGAGAGTCTTCCTTGTCCTTGAGGGAATAACTTTAGTTCTTCCTTTTCAGAATTCCTATAATCAAGATGAGTGAATGATTTCCTATTTAATTTATTAAATCCTTCACCGTTATCTTTTACTTTAATGATAATTTCTTTTTCTTTTAGATCAACTGTTAAATTGATTTGTGGGAAATAACTAGTAGCATCAGATTTGCTCTTTTTAATTATTGTCGAATGAATTGAATTCGAGACAATCTCCCTAATTAAATACCCAAATTTCTCACGAGAATTTTTGTATATTTTTTCTGCTCTAAATTCTACTTCAGAACGTTGTTCCATTGTTTACTCCTTTATTCTCGTAAGCGCCGAAGGCGTCAACATAACAACGACTTGAGCCGTGAGCCGTAATTGGCGCGCGTCCTTGCCGGCGTAGCTGAAGCAAGGACCGTGACAATAGGCGAATCGGTCTCGAAGTCCTTGTTATGTTCGCACCACTAAAAGTCATCAAGAATTCTCTCTTGTATATCCTTGTTTCTTTCTCTGATCTTAGCGATTGTCCAATCTGCCTCTGTGAGAATTTGAATGCTTCTAGGATAATCAGAGACACGTTCTTTTAGGTATTTTTCTTTCTTTTTATCGAACTCAAGATTACTTGCACTTGAATTCTTACCTTTGCTAAGTAAAACCAAATTTCCTATAGTATGAACGACTGAATTGAGAGATTTATAATCGGGGTCGTTTCGCCAATTCGAACCAGAAGCAGGATTCTGTGGAAATACATGTTCTATGGATTTTGCATTAAATTCTTTAACAGCATCATTCTCACTGGTAAGAATCTCTAGCCTTAATAATAAATACTTAGCGTACCTTGATAAGTAAAAATTTTTTGAAGTTACAACCTTCTTTATTGGCTGTTCTTTAAATTTGATACTATTCAAAACATCGGTAGTTTTTTCAGAAGCTTCGATTGCCCTTAGAATTGTAGAATAAATACTAAATCGTTCGTCTTTTCGTACGCCCTTCGTCCAAGCTTCCAAGTAAACTTTTTCAAGTTTTAACAAAAACTTATAAAAATCTTTCTCATTAAATTTCTTAGCATAAGATAAGACACAAGCTCGCCACTCTGATGCACTAAACTCTTTATCCATTATGTAAATCAAGCTTTTATACTTAATTTTTATTGAGTTATCTTCTTCGACAAAATCTCGGTCAATAAAAATACTTCTATATAATTCTCCATAAGATTTAACGACATCGACAAATTTTTCACCTCTCGTAAGTAACCCTTTTCGGAAAATTCTTTTTTCGAACTCATTGAAAATATCTTCTGCAGGTTTTTCTTTTAAAAAAATCATTCTAATTAAGGATAGAATTGATTCTAAATTAGATTCACCGAGATCATTTTCTAAATTTTCCCATTCCTTTGAAATCTTATCTCTGGTTGCCGGAAGTGGCACAGCATCAGGCGATATATTCTGAGCTTTTAGTATGTCGATACGTCGTAATTGTCTTCCTCGATCATTTACGATTGTAAAAAGTTTAAATGCATCATCGAACGATGAAGTTGCTAAATATATTACAACACATTTTTGATTTACAAATTGAATAAATTTTTGCAATTGTTCTTGAGAATATTCCTGTAACTTTTCTTTGAAAATATGAATAGCCTGCAGATATCTTACTTCGGGTTCGACTAAATCTTTTTCCTTCTTGTCTGTTTCCGTCCCTCTTTTTGCCAGGACCAATTCTCTAAAAATTGATCTGTCTTTTACCGTAATTCTGGCTTTTTCTGGAATGCCATCCACCTTGTTTTCTTCTTGTACGATTTTCCCTTGTAATTGCTTTTTAAAATCATCATCTTCAATTAAATCGCGAAGGCAAGCAATTAATATCAATAAAGTAGTGAGACGCTGCTGTCCATCAACTACATCATAGTTCTGTTTTTCATCAGTTTTATGTAGGACAAGGGTTCCAAGAAAATATTGTTGGTCACTTTGAGCTGTAGCTAAATCATCTATCAAGTCCGTAAAATTATCTTGTTCCCAAGCAAATGGTCGTTGATAGTCAGGTATAGTAAAGAAGAAATCAGAAGAAAATAACTTCCCAATTAATTCTGTTTTACCTTCTAAATTGTTCAATGATTTCTCCTCTGTAATTCTGATATTTTGATGCTGAACATAACAACCGCTTAACCAGTTTTGAGGCGAAGCCGAAAAATCTGGTTCAAGCGAATGTTAAATGTTACTCAATAATTATAATTATCTTTCAAAGGATCAATTATCCCTTCTATGCCAGATTCAATTAATCCTTTTTTTATTGCTTTATAGATTGTCATGAAGCTTGGAATTTTAAGTAAATGCTTTTTTTTGACGATGGTTCGATTGCAATATGCTAAAAGGTCCTTGCGGCTTGCCTTAAATGGATAAATATGGCTGCGACTTAAATTATGCCTTTCCAACAGTTTTGCCCGTTGCTTAACTGCTTTAAAGACCGCATTCACTAACCATCCATCTAAATCACGAATCTGTTTTTCATTGTCAATCAAAGGATAGAAGCTCATTATTCCTTTGAAGAATATCCGATTACTCCTGCCAGATAGATATGAGGCAATCATTTCTTCGGTTAAGTTTCCATATAAATATCTTCTGATTTCGGATAGTGAACTCAGAAGTGCTTCATCTTTATCATTTCCTGGGATCTTCATGGCTCGTAAGGGAGATTTGTTTAATGGTTGCAATAAGTGTTTGTAAAGTATATAGGAAATTTGTTTCTGAATTTTCCGAACAGAACTTTTCTTAATAGACACATTTTCTACGGAGATTTCATATCCTAAGAAATCAACAAATGATTTTCTTCGTGCAAATTCCGCAGGGGATGAGTCCATGCATAATAGGCTGATTCCTTCGGATTTGTTCTCGTTAATTTTTACACCTGCATCACCAGAAAATTCATGTATAATTTCTGCAGCTCTATTTATTTTGTTATAGTCCGGTGACCAAATAACGGTGTCATCAGCGTATCTAGCAAATTGTAATCCTTCTTTTTCCAATTGTTTATCCAATCTCCAACAGACCAGATTCGCCAGAAATAAGGATATTGAGGTTCCTTGTGGTATACCCATTTTTCTTTCAGAAAGGAAAGCTTGAATGACTATTTCTTCTTCGGAACTAATTAAAAATCCATTGTTTTTGAATTGATCAAATAAATATTTATGTGCTATAGAATCAAAAAACTTTGAAAAGTCATACTCGGCTACAAATAGACGTGAGTTTTGTTTGAGTTCAATTGATACATCCTGAATCGCGAAATGAACATTTCGATCATTTCTATAGGCATATGCAAAGGAACTAAACCTATGCTTATTTTTCCTTAATAATCTGCGATAAAACATGGTAGAAACAGCAGCATCAGGAATCTGATACATAGCTACATTCCTGGTTCCCCCGGTTTTTTTAGGAATCTGTGCGATTTCTGGAGGATTAGGTTTATATTCTCCGATCTGAATTTTCTTTGCTATTGATCTGGCTATACTTGGTGCGTGTTTATGGACATAGAAGGGATTAAATTTTCTATCTATGCTCCAATGTTCAGGCTTGAAAGGCGATAACAACTCCGGGTCTGTAATGCGGATAAAGCAACCCTTTCTTCTGTAAAATTGGAAAAAGTTAATCGGTCTCCATATCCAAATATCGCTTCCCGGTTGCCCAGGTCTCGTCAACTTCCATCATGATCGCCGCTACGATACGGTTCAGTGATTCCTTGTTCGGGAAGATCATAGCCACTTTTGTCCGTCGTTTGATCTCCTTCATTTGTCGCTCGGCAAGATTGGAAGTGCGCAATCGCCGGCGATGTTTTACCGGGATCGTGAACACCGTAAGACTCTCCGGTACGTTGTGCTCCAGCCATTCGCTGAGCTGTGGAGAATCTGCGCGGTACTTATCAACGGCTATTTTCAGGTACCGCTGAGCTTCTTCCAGGTTAGGCGCATTGAACACGGTACGTAGATCCTGCGCCAGCTCTTTCCGCATGCTCTGCCGTGTCACGTGATGTCCGGCATTCTGCTGCAGGTGGAACTGGCAGCGTTGCCACTTCACGGTCGGGAAGATCGCTTCGCATGCCGCCTTCAGGCCACTATGAGCATCAGAGGTAATCATGGTTACCCCGTGAAGACCTCGTTCTACCAGCGACTGGAGGAACCTCCGCCAGTGGACATCGGCCTCGCTGATCTCTGTGCTAATTCCAAGTACACGGCGTTGCCCGGTAATGTCTATCCCATAGGCAATTAGCACCGCTCCTGACACCACTGAGCGATCCATACGAACCTTCTCATAGGTCGCGTCCAGCACGAGGTACTTATAGGTATCCAGAGGTCGTTCTCGCCATTTTTTGATCTCTTCATCAAGCAACCTGGCGGCATTCGAAACCTGGCTCTGAGAAACCTCGAACCCGCATAGCTGTTCGACGATCTTTGACACACGACGGGTTGAGACTCCCTGGATATACATCTGCGCAATGGCGAGCTTCAAGGCTCGTTCGCTGCGACACCCCTTATCGACCGCACCGGGATAAAACTCCATCCCCCGTACTTGTGGGATCTGAATTGGAACCTCGCCCATACGCGTCTTTAGGAGCTTATCCTTGTACCCGTTGCGATGGCCAGTCCGATCTTCATTACGCTCGTAGGGTCCGGCGGACAAGGCCTTCTCCTGTTCCAACTTCATGGCCAGATTCATGATGGTACCGATTGTCTTTGTGATGCTGTCCTTGCCTCCCCCCTGGATGTCTTCA
>NZ_JNUP01000043.1 GCF_000758165.1 Spirochaeta lutea
CAATTATTGTGCACTACACAGACTCTGTTCCCCGTATTCATAATATTATTTCATTGCTCGGTACAGTTCAAAATTATGTAAAGATAGAAATTGATAAGAAAATATTAATAATGCTTAATCAGGTCTATGCTGATACGCGATATCCGAGAGAAATAGAAAACCAAAATTTAGTTCTCCCCTCAAAGAACACTTCTGAGTTGTTTAAGATTGAGGCAGAAAATATATTTAAGCAAACAAAAGACATATTAGATATAAAAAATGAAACATAACAATCATTTCAACCTGACAATGCTACTGTCACGGTTTTTGCATTCGCAAAAACACGCGCCAGCTTAACGCATTGCAGGTTAAACGGTCGTTATGTAGACTTAGTCTTGATTTTCAATCCAAATTAGTATTACAATACGTAATACGGAGGATTGAATGACAACTGTCCGCTTAAATGATGAAATTGATAATAAGCTTGCTCAGATTATAGAAGTAGAAAAAACTACTAAATCAGAAATTATCAAAAAAGCAATTTCAGAATATTACGAATTTCATTATCAATCTAAACCACCTTATGAATTAGGCCTGGATTTTTTTGGAAAATATGGCTCTGATTCGAATCTCTCCACAGAATATAAATCACGGCTAAAGGAACAGCTCAATGCAAAACACTCTCATTGATGCCGGTCCTTTAATCGCTCTTTTTAATAAAAATGATAAGTATTACCAAGCGATCTCTGATTTCCTAAAAAAATATAAGGGAAGATTAATAAGTACCTGGCCGGTTATCACTGAAGTGTCTCACATGCTCGCCTTCAATGTTCAGGCTCAAATTGATTTTCTAAGATGGATTAGGCTCGGAGGGATAATAATTGAAGAAATAAAATACGAGGGTTTGGATAGGATTATTTCTCTCTCAGAAAAATATTCAGATATTCCAATGGATCTGGCAGATGCATCACTGGTTTATATTTCTGAAAAATTGAATATCAAGGAAATTATAACAATCGATAATGATTATTATATTTACCGTACCATCGACAAAGAAATGATTAAAAATATTTTCGTGTATGAATAATTCAGGAAATCAGATCACCATTGGGTGTACGAAAAAGATTCAAGATCAGATTAAAGAAATTTCATCCAAATCATTACCCAAGCAATCAGACAGTTCTATTTGTCAAATAGCGCCTAAATTTACGAAAGAATCGGCGTTTAGTTTTACGAAT
>NZ_JNUP01000044.1 GCF_000758165.1 Spirochaeta lutea
GCCAATGAAACGAGTAATCGCACTGAAATATGTTTAACGCGCGCTTAACCTGTGAGCCGTAATTGGCGCGTGTCCTTGCCGGCATAGCCGAAGCAAGGACCGCGACAATAGGCGAATCAGGTTGAAGCGATTGTTATACATTTCCTATTAGCTAAATGATCGAACAAAATCACGCATCAATCCAATCGATTCTTGTAATTGATCATTTGTAAATCTGGTATTTCTAGTATTTTCAGGATGATGAATTTGATGGCGAATATACTCGCTAAAAATAACTCGAATATTTTGAGTGGAACCATCATTTTTTAATTTTATATATTCAACTGTAGATTTTCCTTGTTTGAAATCTTGAAGCTTGCTTTCGCTTTCTATGAAACCATATAATTCGTTATGATATTCATCATCTGACTCTCCAAATGCTAGGAAATTTACTTCATTCAATGAAGGATATGGTAAATTACTACGCTCAATTTTCTGTATTATTACTTTTCGGTCATCCTGCTTGATTAATTTCAGGTGTTCGAACTTTAAGAGCTTTACAATAGCGGGGCTATGAGTTGTGAGAATGACTTGTGTATTTGGTGCTTCTGACAATGTGATAAATGCTTCAATTAATTTACGTTGATGTGCAGGATGCTGTGAGGTTTCAGGTTCTTCGATTGCATAAATAATATTGGGAACATTTTTTTCAGCTTGCCTACGTTCTGCTTCAGCTCTGAAGAAATTTAGAAGCACGAGTCTCTTTATTCCACTACCTCTTTTATTAATTGGGATGTCTTCATCTCCAGATATTGAAACATTTTTAAATACATCTGCCCATTTTAAATTCTCTGCAGGCGGTATTACTGGATTTAAACTATCTGCAACTTCAGGATTCATTTCGCGCAATTTTTCTAGTGTACGGGTTGAAACTTCTCTCAATTTCATTTCCACGACAGTAGAAATTTCATTGAACTTATTCTTTAGCTCCTCATTGTTCAAGATTTGCCTGACGGCTTCCTTCAGAGGGTCTTGAATCTCGCTATCGCCATCACTATTTTTTCTGTCTGACTGAAATAAAGCGTATAGGGGCATGTAATTCTTGAGTTGCTCCCAAATATTCTTTGCATCTTCCTTTGTGACATCTATTTCTATGTTATCCAATTGTAAATCAGTAGAATAGTGGTTCCATATAGCTTTTCTGATTGATGCATTCTTTGTTTTATCTTCGCAAGGTATGCTGCCAAGGGCTTTCTTCAGATCTGAGTTCTTTTTTAGCAGTAATTCTGAACAATCTGGATTTGTCGGATGAGAAGCAATAATAAAAACTTTTTCTTTTCCAGCATTTGGAAATCTTTTTTTGATCTCTAGGTAACCGTCATTATTTAGTAAATACTCTTCAGCCAGTGTTGTTGGATTACTCGCATCTATTGTTATGCTATCAGGTAGGTCTTGGAAAATGACAGATATTTCAATGTTGTTGTTTCCCTGGGATTTATTTTCTTTATTTATATCTTCAGGATCGATTTTGATGATTCCATTTTTTTCGTTAAAAAAGATATCGAGTGCTTCCAGGACCGTAGACTTCCCAATATCATTTCTACCAACAAAGACTGTTAGGTCATTAAAATCAATAGTAGTATCATCTTTGTAGTTCCTAAAATTTGAGATTCGTACTTCCTTGATTTTCATTCTTCCTCCAATTGCTGAAAACAGTCTTGGAATATGTATAACGCACGCTTAACTTGCGCAGCGAAAAAGTGGCGCGGTTTTTGCAATTATAAATTGCACGAATGTGCAGGCGCAGCCTATTTCCATTTTTCCGCAAAAACCGTGACACCGCTGCGTCAAGTTGAAGCGTTTGTTATCTTGTATTTTTGAATTCATTGATAAAACCCTCTGCATCAATCACCTTAAAATTGGTTGAATGAAAATCTTTTGTATTTCTTGTTATTAAGAAATCCACATTATTTTCAATAGCGACAGCGGCATGAATATCGTCTTCGAAGTCTTTATATTTGTTTTGGATAGCTTGTTGTAGGTGATGGACATTGACCGGAACAACTTTAAACAGTTGTAAGCAATCACTGATGAACTCATCAGCTATTTTTTTATTTAAGGTTTTGTTTAGAATGTAATAAGAATTTGCTAGCGTGAGGGGAGACACAATTCCAATAATTTTTTGGTTTTCTACTAATTCAATGATACGAGCTGAGTAATAAGAGAATGGTTCTCTATCCATTACCCAGTCGATGATAATGTTGCAGTCGATATATGTTTTAATCAACAAGATGCTTTTCCATAAGATACTTCTGTTTTATTTGGTCATCATTGATTGTTGTATGAATGATTCCTTTGTATTTGGACGTAATATGAGCATTTAGATCAGAAATGTTTGGTTCTTCATTTTTATAAATAAGTGTTTTGTAAAGTTGTTCAGTGAGTGAACTTAGTGAGGTATTATTTTTTGAAGCATAAATTTTTGCTTTTTCAATAATATCTTCATCTAATCGCAAGGTAAGTTTGGTGGACATAACACACTCCTGACGTCTATATATATAATGTACGTCACTTTCTGTTTTTGTCAACGGTAAAAATAATAAATCAAGATAACA